>JBEVFG010000060.1:0-10433 GCA_040512415.1 Pseudolabrys sp.
TGGTTTTCCTTCATGCGCAGCTATCCGAATTTTCTTCCACTGTCGAAGCGCGAGGTCGAGCACATCGGCAAGGCCATGGCGCCGTACAAATTTGATGTCGTTTACGGACACTATTTCGATCGCGTCATCGCAAAAGATGCGAAAGGCGTGCTGGAAAAATCCGTCGCGCGCTACGTTGCAGCGATCGAGGGCACGCGCGGTTATTGAAGCCAAAAACTAAACCGGCCGCGCGGCCGTCGGGTGGGAGTTCGGCGGATCCACGCGGCCGGGTGAGTGACGCTCCGTGAGGCGCGCCTTCACAGCCACATGTTCGAGCAAATTGTCGCGGTAGGTCGCGAGATGCCCGTAGCGCGATCCTCGCGCGGCACGGATGAATCCTGACTTAATTTCTAATTCGCAAATAATTCTAGTTCAGAACTTAGCCGCGATTCATGCCCCAGCCAGATACCCGAAACGATCAACTTCCCGCGACCGGCGTGTGCACAGGCAATTTCGCGCCCGCGCATATCGCACGCAAATATTGCATCGAATTTTTCGCAAGAACGGCGAAAAGACCGGCGAAAATTCGTAGCCCGGTCACTCGCCCTCTTTGTCGCCTTTGCCGCCGAGCTGCTTGAGCTTGGCAAACACGGCGCTGACGTCCATCTCGCCCGACTTCTTATCAGTTTCCGCAGCCGCAGCCACTTCGGCTTCCTTGCGCGCCGTGGTTTCGGCAGCGGGCAGCAGCGTTGCGCCGGTGTCGACAGGCGCGGGTTTTTCCTTGTTGGCGCGCTGGACTTCGAGATCGAGGTCGATCTGTGACGCAAGGCCGAGCGTTACGGGATCCATCGGCGCCAGACTGGCCGAATTCCAGTGCGTGCGGTCGCGAATCGAGGCGATCGTCGACTTGGTCGTGCCGACAAGGCGCATGATCGCGCTGTCCTTGAGCTCCGGATGGTTGCGCACCAGCCACAGGATGGCATTGGGGCGGTCCTGGCGGCGAGAAACGGGGGTGTAACGCGGGCCCTTCTTGCCACGATCCGGCGAGGGAACCGCAACTTTCGGGTCGGTCAGCTTGAGGCGGGTATCCGGATTTTTCTCGGCTTCCGCGATCTGCTCGCGGGTCAATTGGCCGGTCAAAATCGGGTCCAGGCCCTTGATCCCCTGCGCGGCATCGCCGTCCGCGATGGCTTTCACTTCCAGCGGGTGCAGCTTGCAGAACTCGGCAATCTGGTCGAACGAAAGCGCGGTATTGTCCAGAAGCCAGACGGCGGTCGCCTTTGGCATCAAGGGTGCTGCGGTTGCCATGGCAAATCTCCTCTACGCTTCGCCAGCCCGTCGGGCGAAGCAACCAGATCATCGCTGATGATCGGAAAGTGGCCGGAATATAGGGGGAGAGGCCCCGTCATGCAACCGTTCCGCTTGACAGGGGAGCCCCGCGCACCCCATGTCGGGGGTTGAAATGCGCGCAGAAAATGCGCGATTTCGAGGAATTACATGTCAGAAAACCTGCCAAAACCCCCTTTGAAAGTCCTGCTCTGCTCACCGCGCGGATTCTGCGCCGGCGTCGTGCGCGCAATTGAATCGGTTGAGCGGGCGCTCACGATCTATGGGGCGCCGGTCTATGTGCGGCACGAGATCGTGCACAACAAATATGTCGTCGACAGCCTGCGCAAGAAGGGCGCAATTTTTGTCGAGGAGCTGAGCGAGATCCCCGATGACAACGTGCCGGTGATCTTCTCTGCGCACGGAGTGCCGCGCGCGGTTCCGGAAGAAGCCTCGCGGCGCAATCTCATTTCGCTCGACGCGACCTGTCCGCTCGTGACAAAGGTTCATCGTGAGGCGGAGATTCATTACCGGCGTGGCCGAGAAATCCTGCTGATCGGGCATGCCGGCCATCCGGAAGTCGTCGGTACCATGGGCCAGCTGCCGCCGGGGAGCATCACGCTGGTGCAGACCACCGACGACATCGACCGGTATAGACCGCGCGATGAGCGCAAGCTCGCTTATGTAACCCAGACCACACTGTCGGTCGACGACACTGCCGAGATGGTCGATCACCTCAAGAAGCAGTTTCCGAACATTGTCGGTCCGCACAAAGAAGACATCTGCTATGCGACTACCAATCGCCAGGACGCGGTCAAGCGCGTGGCTCCGGTGGTGGATGCCATGATCGTCGTGGGCGCGCCGAATTCGTCAAATTCGCAAAGGCTGAAAGAGGTGGCCGAGCGTTCGGGCTGCCCGCGCGCCGTTCTTGTGCAGCGCGCGGCCGATCTCAACTGGGGCTATTTCGACGGCGTTGCCAAGATCGGCGTCACGGCGGGCGCTTCGGCACCGGAAGTCCTTGTCGAGGAAATCCTCGGTGCGCTCTCCGCGCGCTTCGCGATTGAACTTGAGACCGTAACTGCGACCGAGGAGGGAGTGTTCTTTCCGCTGCCCCGCCCGCTGCGGGAGCACGAGCCGGCGGAGTAGCGCTTAAATGGCGGTCTACACCGACGTTACGGCGGAAGATCTCGGCCGCTTTCTCTCAGGTTATGACGTCGGCGAGCTGCTCGCCTACAAAGGCATTGCGGAGGGCGTCGAGAACTCAAACTTCCTGGTGCACACCGCCACCGGAAATTTTATTCTCACGCTGTATGAAAAACGCGTCGCGGAAGGCGATCTGCCATTCTTTCTGGGCTTGATGGAGCACCTTGCCGCGCGCGGCATCACATGCCCGCAACCGGTCAAGAACAAGCAGGGTGGGGTGCTCGGCAAGATCGCGGGACGGCCGGCGGCGATCGTGACATTTCTCGACGGGCTATGGATCCGGCGGCCAAATCCCGGCCACTGCGCCGCGGTCGGCGAAGCGCTGGCGCAACTGCATCTTGCGGACGCGGATTTCGAGCTGAAGCGCGCGAACGCCTTGTCGATCGAAAGCTGGCGTCCCCTGTATGAGCACGCGAAGCCGCGTGGCGACAGCGTGCGCCCCGGCCTTTGTGGCGAAATCGCCAAGGAGCTCGATGCGCTGGAAAAATCGTGGCCGCGCCAATTGCCGCAGGGCGTGATCCATGCCGATCTCTTTCCCGACAACGTCTTTTTTCTCGGCGACAAATTGTCGGGTCTGATCGACTTCTATTTTGCCTGCACCGATACGCTGTTTTACGACGTCGCGATCTGCCTCAACGCCTGGTGCTTCGAAGCGGATCATTCCTACAATGTGACGAAGGGGCGTGCGTTGCTGAACGCGTATAACAAGGTACGCGCGCTGTCCGCGGCCGAACGGACCGCGCTGCCGATTCTCGCGCGCGGCGCCGCCATGCGTTTTCTTCTCACCAGGCTGGTCGACTGGCTGGCGGTGCCCGACGGCGCGCTGGTGCGGCCGAAGGATCCGCTCGAATACTACCGCAAACTGCGCTTCCACCAGTCGGTGAAAAGCGTCGAGGACTATGGGCTCTGATGACAGAGCAGCGCGTGACCATTCATACGGATGGTGCCTGCTCGGGCAATCCGGGCCCGGGCGGCTGGGGCGCCATTCTCGCTTTCGGCGATCATGAGAAGGAGCTGATGGGCGGCGAGCCGCATACGACGAATAACCGCATGGAATTGATGGCGGCGATCTCCGCTCTGGAAGTGCTCAAGCGGCCATGCACGGTCGACCTTCATACCGACAGTGAATATCTCAAGAACGGAATCACATCCTGGATTCACGGCTGGAAAAAGAACGGCTGGCGCACGTCGGACAAGAAGCCGGTCAAGAACATCGACCTGTGGAAGCGGCTCGATGAGGCGCTCGGCCATCACAAGGTGCACTGGCACTGGGTCAAAGGCCATGCCGGTCATGCCATGAACGAGCGAGCCGATGAGCTTGCGCGTGAAGGCATTGTCGCCGCGCGCGCAGGTGCGATCGGCGCGATGAAAACAAAATAGTCCTGCAAAATGAAATGGCCGGGAAATTCCCGGCCATCCCGAAACGCGATGTAGAGATTCTAGAGCTGGCCAAGCAAGGTCTGGCCACCGGAGATCTCGCACTTGCCGGGCGCGTCTTCGATGTTGAGTTTTTTCACCACACCATCATCGACAAGCATCGAATAGCGCTTGGAGCGGGTGCCAAGGCCGTTGCCCGATCCGTCAAAGGCCATGTCGATCGCCTTGGCGAATTCGCCGTTGCCGTCGGCGAGAAAATCGATCTTTCCTTCCGCGCCCGTCGATTTCTTCCAGGCTTCCATGACGAACACATCGTTCACGCCGGTCACCGCGATGGTGTGCACGCCTTTGGCCTTAATGGCAGCCGCGTTGTTCAGGAAGCTCGGGATGTGGAGGTTGTTGCAGGTCGGGGTGAAGGCGCCGGGCACGGCAAACAGGGCGACCTTGCGTCCTTTGAAAACTTCGTCCGTCGTTTTCCAGACCGGACCCTCGGTCGTCATGACGCGGAACTTCGTATCGGGCAATCGATCACCGACCTTGATAGGCATGGGTATCCTCTCGCGTTGCAAATAATTTTGGTTTCTTGTTGGGTAATTACGCCCTTGTTGGCGTTTAGTCGAGATGAGTCTTGACCTCGACCGCGCGGTCACCAGTAACAACCGTAAAGATCAGGTCGGTTGGGCTCTTGGGATCGACGCCGGGCGGCAGACCGTCAAGCTCGAAGCTGAATTGGGCTCGGCCAGGTGGCGCGGATTTTGCTGCCTTCGGGATGGGCAAAGCCCATTGCGGGGTGGGGCCTTCAACAAACAGTTCAACGGGTTTTCCTGCCGGTGCGCCGAGGTCGACGGTCACCGTTGGTTTTGCCCCGCCGTTTGTTCGCGTTGCGGTGAGGCCCAACTGTGCGGCCGTAACCTGCTTTGGCACGTGCGCTTCGGCCGTCATCAGCGCTGGATTGTGCTTGCTGTCACCGGTCTCAAGCATCAGGTCGGCGCGGCCTTCAGCGGGCACGCATAGTTTCTCGCAAACCGCGTAGTCGACCTTCACGCGGAGCCGGACCGGTTTGCCGGCCTGCTGCGGTGAAACGACGACCGGAAATATGACCGTATCTTTGTAACCAAGCGATTGACCCGTCTCGTCGGTGAGCAGATGTGGCGCCGGATAGAGCACGTCGGCCTTCTTGAGATTTTCCGAGCCGGAAAAATCGAAATGCGGAGGCACTCCGGAATCGCCTGGATAGCGCCAATAGGTTTTCCAGCCCGGCCGCAATTTGACTTCAATTCCGGCGCGCAGCACGGCGTCGTCCGCTTTGCTGCTGCCGGCGATCAGCCTGATGGCGGACCGTACGTCTTCATTCCAGGGTGATTCGTCGGCCGCCTGCGCTGCAGTCGCTGTCAGGGCCGCCATGACGCACGAAGCCAGTAATGCGTAAAATGATCTGTGAATATTGCTCATCGCCTTTGGTCTAGTTGGTAGCGGTATCCCGCGCCACTGAATTCATCGTGAGCGTGCGTTGAACACGATCTGGGCGGGCCGCCGCCACAATTTTCGGGTCGAATATGACGGTGAAGGAATGAACTTTCCGCCGCAAGCTTCGTTTGCAAAGGCGAGTCCTTCGGGTAACCTTTTGCCATGAAGATTTCACGCAAACCGACGCAGCAGAGCACAGCGCCCGGGCGGGGCTATCTCGACGGGCAAATGCTGATCGCAATGCCGGCCATGAGCGACGAGCGTTTCACGCGAGCGGTGATCTATGTCTGTGCGCATTCGACCGAAGGTGCGATGGGCATCATTGTCAATCAGCCGGCACAGAATATCAAATTTCCCGACCTCCTCGTGCAACTCGAAGTGATTCCCGCGGCCGAGCGTATCCAGCTTCCGGACCGAGCCGAAGACGTGAAAGTGCTTAAGGGCGGTCCCGTCGAAACCGGGCGGGGCTTCGTCTTGCATTCGGCGGACTTTTTTATCGAGAATTCGACGCTGCCGATCGATGAGGGGATTTGTCTGACGGCTACGCTCGACATCCTCAAAGCCATTGCACGCGGCAATGGCCCTGCCAGTGCAATCCTGGCGCTCGGCTATGCCGGTTGGGCTCCCGGACAGTTGGAGCAAGAGATTCAGCAGAACGGCTGGCTGCACTGCGCCGCGGATCCGGAGTTGATCTTCGGTCGGGACACCGACACAAAATATGAAAAGGCCCTACGCAAGATCGGCATCGATCTCGGGATGCTGTCGAGCGAGTCCGGCCACGCCTGATTTTTATTCAGATGCAATCTTGAGGGCGCGCAGGCGGCTCGGCTTGTCGACGAGCAGATCGCGCGCGGCATCGGACGTCATCGGTTCGCCAAAGGCAAAACCTTGCGCGTATTCGCAACCAAGCTGGTAAAGCTCGACCGCGTCTGAATCGGTTTCGGCGCCTTCGGCGACCACTTCCATTCCGAGATCGTGCGCAAGCGCAATAATTGACCGCAGGATGACCGGCCGCGTGCCGCGCGCCGTCGTGCGCACGAAGGACTGATCAATCTTGATCGTGTCGAACGGAAAGCGTTGCAGATACGCGAGCGAGGAGTGTCCGGTGCCGAAATCGTCGAGCGATAAACCGGCGCCGAGTTCCTTGATCCTGGTCAGCATCTGCGCGGCATGTTCCGGGTTTTCCATGACCAGCGACTCGGTGATCTCGAGTTTCAGGGTCCCGCGCGCAATTGCCGTGCGGCCCAGCACTCCACGCAGATCCTGGATGAGATCGTGGCGCAGCAATTGCCGCGACGAGACGTTCACGCTGGCGAAGACCGGCTCGCGCGCGCGGGTCGCGGCCTGCCATTGCGCGAGTTGTTTGGCGGTGTGGTCGAGGACGAAAAGACCCAGGTCCACGATCAACCCGATTTCCTCGGCGATCGATATGAATTCCTTCGGCGACAGTCGGCCGAGCTTCGGGTGATCCCAGCGTGCCAGTGCTTCGAAGCCTGCGATGGCCCGATCCTCCAGCCGCACGATCGGCTGGTAGAGCACTTTGATCTGCTCGCGCTCGATGGCACGGCGCAATTCGGATTCCATCGTCAGGCGGTCGGTCTTGCGCGAACGCATGGCCGGCTTGAAGATCTCGATGCGGTCGCCGCCAATACGCTTGGCGTAGTACATCGCCAGCTCGGCGTCCTTTAACACCTCATCTGTCCGGTGCGCCGCGTTTTCGGCGAGCGCCAATCCGATTGAAGCGGTGAGGAATATCTCGCGGTCGTTGAATGCGATCGGCGCGCGTAACGTACGGCGGATAGTCTCCGCGAATGCGACGATACGGGCGGGTTCCCGCTCCGACAGCACGATGAGGGCAAACTGGTCACCCGACAGCCGCGCCAGTGTGTCCTGCGGCTTGAGCAGACGAGACAACCGGCGGGCGATCGTGAGCAGAATGGAATCGCCCACGGCCATGCCGACCGGATCGTTGACCTGCTTAAAGCGGTCGAGATCGATCACCACGATCGAAGGACGGATCTGAGAGTCGGCGCGCGCAAAGCCGAAGGCGGCCTCCATGCGGTCGAGAAACAGCTCGCGGTTGGGCAGGCCCGTGAGATTGTCGTGGACCGCGTCGAACAGCAGCCGTTCTTCCGCATTCTTGAAATCGGTCACATCTGTGAGCGTGCCGACCAGGCGCACGACCTCGCCATCGGAACCAACAACCGGTCGCGCCTTGAGCGTGAACCAGAGATAATGACCATCTGCGGTGCTCAGCCGAAAATCCTGGGTGAGACGGCCGCGCCGCTGCTCGACCATGCTGTCAAGCGAAGCGCGGAAGCGATCGCGATCGAGGGGGTGGAGCACCTCGAGCCACGTCGCCGCGGGACCTTCCAGCGTGCCGCGTTTGAGACCGAGCATGTGTTCGGTTTCCGGGCTGGTGAAGACCTTGTCGGCGGAGACATCCCAGTCCCAGATGAGATCGCCGGCGCCGGTCAAAGCGAGTGCCCGGCGCTCGACGTCGGACACGATGCCATGCGTGATGCCGCCGGCGAACGCATGCTGCATGACGGTGAAGCCGATCAGCATCACGATCAGCACCAGGCCGCCGAGCAGGGCCGGGCCGATGATGTCATTCGTGACGAGGCCAAGGATCGTCAGCGCCGCTGCCATGGTCCACACCACCAGCAGCAGCCAGGTCGGGATCAGCAGCACCGCGCGATCGAAGCCGTGCGTCGAGAGATAGATGACGAGGGCAAGACCGAACACGGCGATGCCGAAAAGCGACATACGGGCGATGCCGGCGGCGACGGCCGGATCAAAGACCGCAACCGCAATCAGCGCGGCAAGTGCGGCAAGCCATGCGATGGTGATGTGCGCGTAGCGCACGTGCCAGCGCGACAGATTGAGGTAAGCAAACAGAAACACAAGCAGGGTGGCCGACAGGATCGCCTCGCCGCAGGCGCGCCACACACGCTCGGCGCCGGCCGACATGTCGAAGACCTTGCCCCAGAAGCCGAAATCGATGCCGATGTAAATCAACACCGCCCAGCCAAGCGCGGCGGCGGCTGGAAACATGATCGAGCCCTTCACCACGAACAGGATGGTGAGGAACAAAGCCAGCAGACCGGCGATGCCGATGACGATGCCGTAGTACAAAGTGAAGGAATTGACCTTGTCCTTGTAGGCGTCGGGTTCCCACAGGTAGATCTGCGGCAGCTTCTCGGTGCGCAGTTCGGCGACAAGAGTGATCACGGTGCCCGGGTCGAGCGTGATCCGGAAAACGTCGGCGGTCGTGCCTTCCTGGCGCACCGGCCGGTCGCCGGTGGACGGCGTGATCGCGGCGATGCGCGACAGGCCGAGATCCGGCCAGAAGATTCCAGAGCCGACCATCCGGTAATGCGGCACGACGATCAACCGGTCGATCTGCTCGTCGCTGTTGTTGGTGAGCGCAAGAACCGCCCAATTGCTGTTGCCTTCGCGGGCGCGCACTTCGATTCGGCGAACGATTCCATCCGGACTAGGCGCAGTCGAGACCTGGATGCGATCGCCTTCAGTTTTCTGGACTTCGGTGGCGGCGGTCAGATCGATAGCGGCCGCATCGAGACGCACGTTGACGGCATCCACCGCGTGGGCGGCGGAAATTGCAAAGAGCGAAACAGCAAATGCTGTCGCCAGCGCTGTCAAGCAACGCGTCATGGCCGGGCCAAATCCCCCTTCCAGGGCTGCCTCTTTTGTTCCGCAGCCGCCGCTTCGCTCGCAGTGGAAATTTGCAAACAATCGCACCCTGTAAAAGCGTTTAAGGCCGACATTACGCCGATTTCGCGGCTCCTGAAAAAACGGACCTTTCGTCAAGGTGTTAGCACGATTTTGCCGATGTGTGCGCTGGTTTCCATGAGCGCATGGGCTGCGGGCGCGTCTTTCAAGGGAAAGGTCTTGTAGATAACCGGCTTGACCTTGCCTGCAACGATCAGCGGCAGCACGTTTTCTTCCACCGCGCGCGCAATCGCGGCTTTGTCGGGAATCGAACGGGCGCGCAGCGTCGAACCGGTGTGATGAAGCCGCTTGAGCATGATGCGGCGGAAATCCACCGTCGCCTTCGGACTGCCCTGAAAAGCGATCTGCACAATGCGCCCCTCCACCGCCGCCGCTTCGTAATTGCGCGCGATGTAATCCCCTCCCACCATGTCCAATATAACCTCGGCGCCCTTGTCGTTCGTCGCGGCTTTCGTGGCTGCAACGAAGTCCTCGGTCTTGTAGTTAACGGCGACATCGGCGCCGAGCTTGCGGCAGGCGTTGCATTTCTCAGGTGAACCCGCGGTGGTGATAACGCGAGCGCCGAATGCTTTCGCCAGCTGAATCGCCGTCGTGCCTATACCGGACGAGCCGCCGTGCACGAGCAAAGTTTCGCCCCTTTTCAGGCCTCCGCGCTCAAATGCGTTGTGCCAGACAGTTAAGAAGGTTTCCGGGATTGCGGCGGCCTCAACCATCGACAGGCCGGAGACCGGCAGCGCGTGACTTTCGTGCGCAACGCAATATTCGGCATATCCTCCACCTGAAACCAAGGCCATGATCCGGTCGCCGATTTTCCATCGCTTGACGTCGGAGCCCAGCGCAACGATTTCTCCCGCAATCTCGAGACCCGGAATATCAGGTGCGCCGGGCGGCGGAGGATAGAGTCCCATGCGCTGCATCACATCGGGGCGGTTCACGCCGGCGGCGGCAACCTTCACGAGGATTTCTCCCGCTCCGGGTTGCGGAACGGGCCGCTGCTCTGGCGCAAGCATGTCTGGGCCGCCAGCAGCCTTGATGCCGATTGCAGTTATTTGGGATGGAATCGCAGCCATTGTTTCCTCGTTATTTGCGTACCGGGATGACCTTGTTTAGGCGGGGCTCCGCAATGTGACAACCGCCGCAGCGGCGGCTAGATTTCTGCGGCAGGAGGCAAAGATGCCGGCGATCGACGATAACGACAAACCGAAGAAAAAAATCGCGCACGAGATCGGGCAGGATCTGACTCTGCTCTCGGTCGAAGAGCTCGCTGCGCGAGTGCAGCTCCTCCGCGAAGAGATCCAACGTATCGAAGCCGACATGACGCAAAA
>JBEVFG010000061.1:0-25617 GCA_040512415.1 Pseudolabrys sp.
TGCCCGGAATTAGTGCGGAGACCGCGCGAAAGATATATGAATTCTTCCACGAGTCAGCCGTAGATGGAACGCGATAGATGATCATTCAGAGGCAGGAAGACGTCACAAAAGTCGTGACCGAAGCATTCAAGAACGCGCAGCCGCCCCGGTTGCGGGAGATTCTCATTTCTCTGGTGGAGCATCTGCACGCCTTTGCGCGCGACGTCCATCTCACCGAGGACGAATTCGAGAAAGCGGTCCAATACGTCGCGAGGCTTGGGCAGAAGACCGACGACAAGCACAACGAAGTTGTGTTGATGTCCGGCTCACTCGGCTTTTCAACCCTTATTTGTCTTCTCAATAATGGAAACAACGGGCAGACCGAAACCACCGCGAACCTGCTTGGGCCGTTCTGGCGAATGAATTCACCGCGTACGGAGAGCGGCGGCTCAATCGTGCGTTCGCCGACACCGGGACCTGTGTTGTTTGTCAATTGCTGGGTCAAGGATCAGGCCGGAAAGCCGATTGCAGATGCCGAAGTCGATATCTGGCACTCCTCGCCCGAGGGCTTCTACGAGCAACAGGACCCCAAGCAGGCGCCGATGAACTTGCGGGGAAAATTCAAGACCGACGCGCGTGGTCATTTCAGTTTTCGAAGCGTGAAGCCTGCGGGCTACCCGGTTCCCGTTGACGGTCCGGTTGGCGACCTCGTGCGTGCGACCGGCCGTCACAATTATCGTCCGGCGCACCTGCACTTTCTGATCTTCAAGGACGGCTTCAAGACTCTGATCTCGCAGGTTTATGTCAATGATGACGAAAAGCTCGAGACCGACGTGCAGTTCGGCGTGACACGTGCACTGGTCGGCAACTATGTGCGGCACAGCGACGCTCCGCCGGCAAGCGACGTGAAGGGCGACTGGTATTCCCTTGATCAGACATTCGTGATGGAGCCCGGCAAGAGCAGGCTGCCCAAACCTCCAATTCAGTAGAATCAGCGGGGATTGAGTCGCAGTGCCCGGTTGACCTGACCGCCTTGCGGGTGTTCCTTTCCGGCTATGAATGCCATCAGTTCCCGGCCGTTGCCGGCACGCCCGCTGGCGTTGCCGAATTTGCTGACTTACGCGCGAATTGCGGCGGTGCCGGTGGTCGTCGCCTTGCTCTACTGGCAGAGCATTTTTGACGGGCCGTTGTGGCTGCGCTGGGTTGCGCTGGCATTTTTTATCGCGGCAGGTGTGACGGATATTCTCGACGGATATCTCGCACGCACGTGGGGCCAACAGTCTTCGCTTGGCCGCATGCTCGATCCCATCGCCGACAAACTGCTGGTCGCATCCTGTCTGTTGATGCTGGCGGCGGAGGAAACAATTCGCGGATGGACGCTGCTCGCAGCCGTCGTCATCCTCTGCCGCGAGATATTGGTTTCCGGCCTGCGCGAATATCTCGCAGAATTGAGAGTCGGTGTTCCGGTGACGCGCCTCGCCAAATGGAAGACAACCGGGCAAATGGTTGCCGTCGGCTTTTTGATCGCGGGTGATGCCGGCGATCGCATCGTGCCGGTCGTCACCCAAGTCGGCATCATGCTGTTGTGGCTGTCGGCGCTCCTGACGCTCTATACTGGCTGGGACTATATGCGCGCCGGCTTGCGCTATATGATCGACGAATGAATGTGAAATTGCGTTATTTCGCGTGGGTACGCGAGCGCGTCGGCAAGCCGGAGGAAACGGTTGAGGTTCCGCCGGGTATTGCCACGGTCAGCGATTTGATGACCTGGTTGGCCTCGCGCGGCGAGGAATATGCGTTTGCGTTCGAAAACCGGAATGTGATCCGCGCCGCCATCAACCAGAGTCACGTGCGACCCGAGACCGCGATCAAAGGCGCCGGAGAAATCGCGTTTTTTCCGCCCATGACGGGCGGATAGCCGGACGGCCGCCGGCGGGCTACATTACGGCTTATGACACCGACAGTGCGTTTGCAGCGCGAGCCTTTTGACGCCGGCGCGGAAGCGGCGAAGCTCGCACGCGGCCGCGATGATGTCGGTGCGCTCATTACATTTACCGGAATTTGCCGCGGTGCCGAGAACGGCGAACCGATTGCAGCGCTCACGCTCGAACATTATCCGGACATGGCGGAAGCCGAGATCACGCGGCATGCGGCCGAGGCAGCGAGCAGATGGCCTCTACTCGGACTCACTGTCGTTCATCGGTACGGTCGAATTAAGCCCGGCGAAAATATTGTGCTTGTCGTGACGGCGTCGTCACATCGCGAGGCGGCATTTGCGGCCGCCGAGTTCCTGATGGATTATCTCAAGACCCGCGCGCCATTTTGGAAACAGGTTGAGACGGCGAGCGGAAAAACCTGGGTGGCCGCCAAAGCTGCCGATGATACAGCGGCGGAGCGGTGGGAGGTTCGGCGTCGCGAGCGTGAAGCAGCGGAATAGCCGCTGTCTGCTGGAGGGCAATATGGTTCCGGTCGTTTTGGCGGCAATCGCTGCCGTGGCGCTCGCTGCTCACCCGGCGTCGTCCGCGGAAGTAGCCTACTTTGAAGTTCCGCGCGGAGCGCATCCGCACGACGTTGCGCCGGCGCCAGACGGTGGCGTCTGGTATACGGCGCAATTCCAGGGCGCTCTCGGCATCCTCAATCCGAAAACCGGGCAGGCAACTCAAATTGCGCTTGGTGCGGGTTCGTCACCGCACGGTGTTATTGTCGGCCCCGATCGTGCCGCATGGATTACCGACGGCGGGCAGAACGCCATCGCGCGAGTCGATCCGGCCACCAAGGCGGTGAAGCTTTTTCCGCTGCCGAAGGAATTTCCCGGCGCCAATCTCAACACCGCGACCTTCGATCGTAAAGGCATTCTGTGGTTCACGGGGCAAAGCGGTGTTTACGGGCGTGTTGATCCGTCGAGCGGAAAAGTCGAAGCTTGGAAAGCGCCGAAAGGCACCGGACCCTACGGCATCACGACGACGCCGAACGGTGAGGTCTGGTATGCCTCGCTTGCTGGCGATCACATTGCCAAGATCGATACCGTGAGCGGCGATGCCTTGATGGTGCCGCCGCCGAAGCCGGGCGTCGGTCCCCGCCGCATTTGGTCGGATTCCAAGGGGCTGCTGTGGGTGAGCTTCTGGAATACGGGGGAAATCGGTCGCTACGATCCGCTGAACAAGGCATGGAAAGTCTGGAGCCTGCCGAAGAGCAAGGACGGGTGTTACGCCATCTATGTCGACAACAACGACAAGATTTGGGTCACGGACTTCGTCGCCAACGCCATTATCCGGTTCGATCCGGCGACCGAGGCCTTCGAGAGCTTCCCGAGCGACAAGCGCGGTGCTTCGGTCCGGCAATTGCTTGGCCGGCCGGGCGAGGTTTGGGGTGCGGAGTCCGGCGTCGACCGGCTGGTCGTGATCAAGGATTAGTGGCGGCAGGGAGATCTGATGGCCCTCACTCAGCGTCCAGATCGCCGCGATATTCTTTATTTTCTCGGGGGTGGCGCGTTATTGGCGGCCGGCCTAGGTCACGCCCGTGCCGCAGAAACAAGGATCGGGCGCCTCATCAATGAGGCCCAATCCAAAGGCTCAATTTCGGAAAAAATCGACTTCATTTCGGGGGCGCTGCGAGGCACGCGCTATCTTGGCCATACGCTGATCGGCGGTCCGCAGCGGCCGGAGCAATTCGTCGTGCGCGACGATGGGTTTGACTGCGTGACCTTCTGTGAAACCGTTCTGGCAGCCGCACGCGCCGGGAGTCACGACAGATTCGACCCGGTGTTGAGAACCATCCGCTATCACGACGGTGTCGTCAGCTGGCGCGAGCGCAATCATTATTTCGTCGAATGGGGTCAGCACAACGTCGAGAACAAAGTGTGCAAACCGATTGACATGGCAGGTTCGGTTGAAATCGAGAAGAACGTCTATTGGCACCGGGCGCTTGGTCGCCGCCGTTTTGCGATCAGGGTGATTCCGAGTGCCGTGTTCCTGGGCAACAAGGCGCTGCTCGCAAATGGTGACATCGTCGGGTTCATCACCCAGCGATCAAACATGGACTATTTTCACGTCGGATTTGTTGCGATGGGCGGCGGAGGCAATCTGATGCTCAGGCACGCGTCGCAAAGCAAGCGGCGCGTCCTCGACGAGCGTATGGACCGCTTTGTTGCGGTGAATCGCGTGCGCTATGTCACGTTGTTGCGGCCGCAGGAGCCGCGCGCCGTTGCCAGCGTTGACTAGGCGGCTACGGCCTTCGGCTTCACTTCGGCCGTATAGTCATCCATCAACGTTTTGGTGATCCCGCCGGGATTGAAATTCCAGTGCGCGATCTCCGCGACCGCGGTCACTTCAGCGGCCGAGCCGGTGATGAAGCATTCCGCAAAACTCGTAAGCTCGTCCGGCGTGATGCGCCGCTCGATCACCTCCATGCCGCGCTTGCGCGCGAGCCCGATGACAGTCTGGCGGGTGATGCCGTCGAGGAAGCAGTCGGCGATCGGCGTGTGAATCTTGCCGTCCTTCACAAAGAAAATATTGGCGCCGGTGCATTCGGCGACGCGTCCTTCCCAATCCAGCATCATGGCGTCGGCGCAGCCTTTGCGCTCGGCCCGGTGCTTCGAGATCGTGCAGATCATGTACAGGCCGGCCGCCTTGGCGGAGCAGGGAGCCGTCTTCGGATCAGGACGGCGATACTCCGCGAGGTCCAGCCGGATTCCCTTTAATCTCTGCTCGGGGTCGAAATAGCTCGGCCACTCCCAGCTCGCGATGGCCAGATGGATCGTGTTGCTCTGTGCCGAAACGCCCATCATCTCGGATCCGCGCCAGGCAACCGGACGAACATAGGCTTCCTTCTTTGCGTTCTTTTCGACAACCAGCTTCTTTGCGGCGTCGATCTCCGCCACGGAATAGGGAATTTCGAAATCAAGGATATTGGCGGAGCGCTTCAGCCGCTCGGAATGCGCGGTGCTCTTGAAGATCTGCCCGCCATAGGCGCGCTCGCCTTCGAAAACACAGCTCGCATAGTGGAGTCCGTGCGAGAGGACGTGGAGGTTCGCCTCGTTCCAGGGAACGAGCTTGCCGTCATACCAGATGACCCCTTCGAGCCGGTCATAGGATTGGGCAGCCATGAACTCCTCCTTCGCCTTGCGCAGCGGCGGTGTACTGCCGCTGTGATGGCGCATTTTTCGCGCCTATTCCAACACTTTGCGTCAGCCGGTGACACCCGGTATGACTTGGCCGACCGGAAAGGACGTCCTCGAAAGCCCTCGCGTGCTCATCGAAGCGAGGCCTTTTTGGTACGATCCTTTCGTCTCGAATGCTGTTTTTGTAACATAAAAACAAAATATGTCAATATGGCTGACATAAATGTGAGCAAAGTCGGGATCGCCGGCACGGGGTTGGCAGAACGCCGTTCGGCGGGTGGAGCGGCGGGGGAGCCCGTTTGGGACATCATTGAGCTGCTGTTTTTCGCCTACCGTGACTTCGTCGGTGACCCCGACGAGGTGCTCCTGAAGCTTGGTTTCGGGCGCGCCCATCACCGGGTGCTGCATTTCGTCAACCGCAATCCCGGCATGAGGGTTGCGGACCTGCTCGAGATTCTCAACATCACGAAGCAGTCGCTCGGCCGCGTGCTCAAGCAACTGGTCGACCAGGGTTACGTGCTGCAGAAGGAAGGCGAACAGGATCGCCGCCAGCGTCTCCTGTATGTGACGTCGAAGGGCGAGGCCCTGGCGCTCAGGCTTGCGACGCTGCAAACGCAGCGGATCAATCGCGCGTTCAGTGAACTCGGACCCAACGCGCATGAAGCGGCGCGCCGGTTCCTCACGTCAATGATCGATGCCGACAATCGCGACGATGTCTTGCGTCTGATCGGCCGCGCCGACCGTGCATCGAGGACTCGGGGCTGAATTTGGCGGGAGGAGCTTCGGCAATGACCTTGCCCGCAACACTTCCCGACGACGCGCCGCATCTGCTGGTGGTCGACGACGACCGCCGCATTCGTGATCTGCTCTCGCGGTTTCTCAGCACTGAAGGCTATCGTGTCACCACGGCTGAAACCGCGATGGATGCGCGCGCGAAGCTGAATGGGCTCAGTTTCGATCTGCTCATCCTCGATGTCATGATGCCCGGCGAATCGGGTTTCGATCTCGCAACAGCCATACGCGGCGATTCAAACGTGCCGATTCTGATGCTTACGGCGCGTGATGCGGCTGAGAGTAGAATCCGCGGACTCGAGATCGGTGCTGACGACTATCTCTCAAAGCCGTTCGAGCCGCGCGAACTCTCCCTGCGCATTGCCAATATTCTCAAACGCGCCCAGCCGGCGCCATCACCGCCTGTCGAGTCGGTTCGCTTCGGGCCATTCGTGTATCATCTTGCACGCGGCGAACTGCGCAAGGGCGAGGAAGTCGTTCGCCTGACCGATCGCGAGCGCGAGATGTTGCGTATTCTTGCCGCTGCTCCGGGTGAAACAGTTCCGCGGCTGTCGCTTGCCGGGCAGGGCGGTGCTGTCAGCGAGCGCGCCGTCGACGTTCAGGTCAACCGGCTGCGAAGGAAGATCGAGCGCAATCCGGCCAACCCGCTCTTCGTGCAGACAGTGCGCGGTGTCGGTTATCGGCTGGTGATCACATCATGACCAGTCTCGACATCAGCAACGGCGTGCGTACCGCACTGACGAGGCTGCGCGGCGCCTGGGAATGGTACGACGCAATCCCGGTGGTGCGCAGGATCCACAGCGCGCTCGGTCAGGTCGCCGAAGGCTGGCGTCGTGCGAGTCGTTGGCTCAATAGCGTCATGCCCAAGGGCCTTTACGCCCGCGCACTGCTCATCATCATCGCGCCGATGGTGATCCTGCAATCGGTCATCGCTTTCGTCTTCATGGAACGCCACTGGAACGTCGTTACCCAGCGGCTGTCCGCCAGCGTGGTCCAGGACATCGCCGCCCTGATCGACATCTATCGCGGCTATCCGCAGGATGCCGATCAGGCGCAAATCCGGCGCATCGCGCAGCAACGCCTCGGGCTCGTGGTCGATTTTCTGCCGCTTTCGGAGATGCCGCCGCCCGGTCCTAAGCCCTTCTTTTCATTGCTGGACCAGGCGCTGGCGGAGGAATTGCGCAAGCAGATCGGGCGTCCTTATTGGATGGATACGGTCGGCAAGTCCGCGTTGCTGGAAATCCGTGTCCAACTCGACAATACCGTGATGCGGGTCTTTGCCAGGCGCAGTGCGGCCTATGTCTCCAATTCGGAAATCTTTCTGCTCTGGATGGTGGGCACGTCGACGGTGCTTCTGATCGTTGCGATTATTTTTTTGCGCAATCAGATCAAACCCATCCTGCGGCTTGCCGATGCGGCCGAAAGCTTCGGCAAGGGGAGGGAAGTGCCCAACTTCCGTCCCCGCGGTGCCCGCGAAGTCCGGCGCGCGGCTGCCGCTTTCATCGAGATGAAAACGCGCATCGAGCGTGCGATCGAGCAGCGTACTGCGATGCTGGCCGGCGTCTCGCATGACCTGCGCACGGTGCTCACGCGTTTCAAGCTCGAGCTCGCGCTCATCAAAAAGAAGACGCCTGAAGTCGAGGCGATGCAAAAAGACATCGACGAAATGGCGCGGATGCTGGAAGCCTATCTTGCCTTCGCGCGCGGTGACAGTGGCGAGACGTCGGCGCCGACCGACATGGCGGAATTTTTGGAGGAACTGCGTCTCGACGCCGAGCGCCATGGCCACAAGGCCACCGTGCTTTTCCACGGTCCGCCGATTGTCACGGTGCGCCCGGCGGCTTTCAAGCGTTGCCTGGCCAATCTTGTTTCCAATGCGGCGCGCCACGCGCCGTCAATTGCTATTTCCGGCCACCGCGACCACCGTTATCTCACGGTCACCATCGACGATGACGGGCCGGGCATTCCGTCCGATATGCGCGAAGAGGTGTTCAAACCGTTCTTGCGGCTCGACGATGCCCGCAATCAGGACGAGGGCGGCACCGGTCTGGGACTGGCGATCGCGCGCGACATCGCGCGTTCACACGGCGGCGACATTGCGCTCGGCGACAGTCCGATGGGCGGATTGCGCGCGACCGTTCGTGTGCCGGTCTAGGCTGCTTCCGCTTCCTCGCCACGCCTGCGACGACGGCGCCGCGGTCCGCGCAAAACGCATCCAGGAATCGCGCAGAGGTCGTCAAGGAATCCCGCCCAGCGCTCTGCGCTTGCAAGCCCGCGATCAAGCGCCGCCATTGTCCGGTCAAGGCCCTCGTCCTCGTCGTCGATCCACACGAACAGCACACGTGCAAACATCAGCGCGGCGCCTTGCGCCCGCAGGGCGCCACGCGGGCCCGCTGTGCCAATGCCGGCGGCCTCAAGCATCCAGCGTTGCGAGCGCACCGCCATGGCGTTGAGCGCGAAGGCGAGTCCGGGATTTCGCCGCGCGGAGCGCATGATGGAGCGGACAGCATCTCTGAAAGGGGCGAGCGCCTCCAGGCGGCGCATCAGGACGTCGAACAGGCGCTCGCGCGCGGGCTCTTCAGCCATGTCGCTGTCGCCGCCGGCGAGAACAACGCGGTCGATCTCCTTGATATGGGCAGCCAAAATCGCGAGCGTCGATCCGAATTCGGCACGGAGCTGCGAAAGCTTGATGCCGGCTCTGCCGGCGACTTCGGCCAGCCCGACCTGTTCGAACGAATGATCGGCGAGCAGCGACATCAGCGCATCAATCGCCTTATCGCGGTCGGTAGCCCCTCGCGTTGGGGTCGCGGCCGGACTTCTGCGCGGACGCTTGGACTTGCGGGCCATGACGGCCTCCCATGACAAACTCGTCTGCCTGTAAATGTAGGCCCGGAATGAGGACGGTTCTAGGGCACGCTCTAGCCCGCCAGATCGCGCGACCGGCGCGTAGCGGCGGCGATGGCCTTCGTCATCAGTTCCTCAAGACCGCCAGGCCCCAGAAGAACGTCGAGGGCAGCAGCAGTCGTCCCGCCTGGCGAGGTCACATTCTCCCGCAAGGTTGCGGCGCTGAGCTGCGAACGATGCAGCAATTCTCCGGAACCCGCGACGGTGTCGTGCGCGAGCCGGGTTGCGAGGGCTGGGGGCAGCCCCGCTGCGATGCCGGCGCTGGCCATTGCTTCCGCCAGAAGAAATACGTAGGCGGGCCCCGAGCCGGAGAGTGCCGTCACTGCGTCCATCAGCGTTTCGTCTCTGGCCCATTCCACTTTGCCAATGGCTGAGAGCAGATTGGAGGCGAGCTTGCGCTGGCGGGCGCTCACCATCGGGTTGGCGCAGGCAACCGTAATACTGCGACCGATCGCGGCTGGCGTGTTCGGCATCGCGCGGACAATCGCCGTCCCCGCCGGAAGTGCGCCCTGCAGAAAGGCAACAGTCCGGCCCGCCATAATCGACAGCGCCAGGGTTGATTTGCCGACGAAGGGCTCGAGCGCCGGCATAGCTTCCGGCGCATTCTGCGGCTTGACTGCGATCACGACCGCGCTTGCCTCGAAAATTTTTTTGCGGGGATTGATCGTCACGCCGCGCCGCGCCAGCGCCTGGATCGCCTTCGTGGGATGCGGCTCGAGCACGGCGAGCTTGCGCGGGTCAAGTCCGCGCGCGAGCCAGCCCTCGAGCATGGCCGAGCCCATCTTCCCGGCGCCAAGCAGGACCAGGCGGCCCGAAAGTCCACGCAGCGGTTTATCGGCAGGTTTAGCTCGCTTCATGGCGACGATTATATCGCCATTTGCGCCGTTATGCCTCCCCGGATGTTTCGAACATCGCGGCGTCGAGCGCTTCACGCGCGGTCTTGCCGGCCCAAACCACGAACTGGAAGGCCGTGAAATAGCGTTCGCAGGAATCGAGCGCCGTGCCGAGCAACGCCTCGCACTGCTTGCCTGAGGCTTCGGTACCGCCCGCGAGGACGAGGGCGTGGCGAAACATCACGATGCCCTCGGTCACCCAGTGATCAAAGTGACCGACCCAGAGGCGCTCATTGATCAGCGTGATCAGTGCCTGCACTTCTGCGCATCGCCGTTCAGGCACCCGCAAGTCAAAGGCACATGCGAGATGCAGCGCTTCGATATCTCCCATCCAGGTATAAGAGAGCTGATAGTCGGTCCAGCGCCCGGTGACCAGGATCGTGATTTCGTCGTCGCTGGCGCGTTCAAATGACCAGTCATTGCCGGTCGCGAGCCGCTCCACCACATCGAGAGGATTGATGCGCGGCTCTTCCGCGTAGCTTGTCAGGGACATGACGTCTCCGCTTTGCCAATTGGAGCGCGAGGAAACGCACGCCACCACACGCACGACACAGGGATAACCCGAGATGGGCCCGGACCGTCCTTTGACGCAGGGGTTACGGGATGCCTTGACGGCGAGAGCGAATCACCAAGCGATTCGACTATATCGCGCCTGATTCCGCCCGCCAAAGGCATCGTCAAGTGCCAATCAGCCGTGATTTGCCTGTCATAGGCAACCGCACCGATTCGACTCTCCACAACCAATGCTGTGGCAAGGTGACTCAACAGTGGATAAGTCGGTCGAGCGGTGCGTTCAGTCGAACAGACTCGACACTGACTCCTCGGTTGCGGTGCGCCCGATCGCTTCGCCGATGAGTGATGCGATTTCCAATATCCGGATATTGCCGGCTGCGAGGATTTCCTTGGTCGGTTGAATCGAGTCCGTGATCACCAGCTCCTTCAGGCGCGATCCTGAGATGCGTTTCGCGGCTTCGCCCGAAAGCACTCCGTGGCTGATATAGGCGTAGACCGCCTTGGCTTTGTTTTCGAGTAGCGCGTCGGCGGCGTTGACCAGCGTGCCACCGGAATCGACGATGTCGTCAACGAGCACACAGGTGTAATCCGCGACATCGCCGATCACGTTCATCACCTCGGACTCGCCGGCGCGTTCGCGCCGCTTGTCGATGATGGCAAGCGGGGCGTTGATGCGCTTCGCCAAGCCGCGTGCGCGCACCACGCCACCGACGTCTGGCGACACCACCATCACATTGTCGAGCTTGAAGCGTTCTCGGATGTCGCGAACCATCACCGGCGATGCATAAAGATTATCTGTCGGAATATCGAAGAAGCCCTGGATCTGACCGGCATGGAGGTCGAGCGTCATCACGCGGTCGGCGCCGGCACGGGTGATCAGGTTGGCGACCAGCTTTGCCGAGATCGGCGTGCGCGGACCGGGTTTGCGGTCCTGCCGCGCATATCCGAAGTAGGGGATCACTGCCGTGATGCGGCGCGCGGAGGAGCGCCGCAGCGCGTCGATGATGATCAGCAGCTCCATCAGGTGGTCGTTGGCCGGGAAGGAGGTCGACTGGATTACGAAAACGTCGGCGCCACGCACGTTTTCCTGAATCTCGACGAAAATCTCCATGTCGGCGAAGCGCCGGACCACGGCTTTTGTGAGCGGCAGCTTGAGATAGTCCGAAATCCCCTTCGCCAGCGCAGGATTGGAATTGCCGGCGACGAGCTTGATCGCTCCGTTCTTGCCCGACATCCCGAAATCCTCGCCCTCACTCCGGCTACAAGCGGCGTGGTCATAACAAGGCGGGCAGGGCGCGGCAATACGGCTGGAAATCGTTGTCCCGGCTTTTGGCGGAAAGGATGAATCGCGGCTTAGCGGCGGGACGCCGCGAGCGTCAACGTCTCGCGCGACGCGGGGCGCCGCCGCGGAAGCGGCACGGGGCCCGTCTCATCCTCGCCGGACGGCTCTGCGCTCGCCGTCGATACTGGATCGGCCTGCGGGCGGAAAATACGGAAAATACCGGCGGCCTCGGGGGAGGAATCGCTCGCGCCGGCGAGGGCAATTTGAGCCTCTGCAGACGGTGCGGTTCCTGGTGCGACCGCCGGCGACGTCAGAAACGCAGTAAGCTGCTCCATGCTCGATTGCGCGATCCGCTGGAGCATGGCGTCGTCGGCGGCAGCCCACGCGTCCTTGTGGCGGACCTTTGCGGTCTCCTCGCCGCTGATGCGCAACGCGCGGTGCTCGTCCTGGTCAAAAACGTCCCACACCCATGAGATCGTAGTCTGGTTTTTCGCGACCGTTGCAGCGAGATAGCCGCGCACGCGGTAAGCCGACGGTTGTTCGCGCGAAATCACCGGAAGGCGACGCGACTGAGCTTCGTCATTGAGATTCTTCACAAGCCGCTGAAATTGAACCGGCGGCAAGCCGTCGAGGGAGTCGAATGCAACCGTGGCGCCGCGCGGCTGCTGCGCCGACACGCCCTGGCTATCGGGATTGCACGCGGCCAGGGCAAGCGCAACGGTGAGCAGGCCGGCGACACGCCAAACTCGCCGCGCGCGGCGCACGCGGTGGCCCCCACTCTGCTCCATAGACACCCCTGCGGCCGTGCTTTTTGCTCTTTAAACCCCTCCGGCCGGGGTAAACCGTAGCGGCAATCGCATCCTTGAGTCCAGACTCATCGCCTCACTGCGTGAGAACTAACCGCTCAGCGCAATTGCATTGATATGGCGCCCATAGTCAGGCTCGTCGCGATGCGTGCTGCGGCGGAAGCTGTAGAAGCGCTCGGGCTCTTCATATGTGCACAAACCAAGATCCTGAAATTGCGTGAGGCCGGCGTGCTCGACGCGCTGCGCGATATAGCCGCAGAGGTCGAACATCGCATGGCCCTCGCGCTGTGACGGCTTGAAGTAGCGCGCATTTGCGGGATCGGCAGCAAGAAACCGCTCGACAAATTCGGGGCCGACTTCGTAGTTCGATTGGCGGATTGTGGGCCCGAGTGCCGCAGCAATGCTTGCCCGCCTGGCGCCGAGCCGTTCCATCGCAGCGACCGTAGCTTCAATTACTCCTGACAGCGCGCCGCGCCATCCGGCATGCGCTGCACCAATCACACCCCCTTCACTGTCAGCAAACAACAACGGTCCGCAGTCGGCAGTCGACACGCCGATCGCAAGCCGCGGCACCTGTGTAACGACAGCGTCAGCACGCGGACGGTTGTCGCGTGTCCACGGCTCCTGTGCGACGACGACGTCCGGTGAATGGATCTGAAAAGGCGTGACCAGCCGGTCCGCAGTCACACCCAGCGCCGCCGCCATGCGTGCGCGGTTCTCGGCAACTTTCTCGGGGGCATCCCCGGAGCCAACCCCGCCATTGAGGGACGAGTACACGCCTTGCGATACGCCGCCGGAGCGCGTGAAGAAGGCGTGTCGAATGCCTGGGAGGGTGGTGAGAGAAGAAGCCTGCAGCATCGATCACCGTGGAGTGGCCAACAGCCACGCGTCATCAATAGATAGGAGGTGCAAGCCCATGCAGCTAGTTCGTTGAAGCCTCGAAACCGGGCGGCGTGCCGATGGAAGGATGCACAAAAGCCGCAACTTTAAACAATTCTCCCATGGCAGTGCGTTCGCGGCCGATCAGGCGCGCCAAGGCCTGGTCGACTTCATCGGCACGCGCGCCCTTGGCCTTGAGTGAAGCCGCGCGCTGCTCGATACCGAGACGACGCAAGAATTGTGATTGTTCGATCGGCCCGAACCCTTTCGCGCCCATGGCCTCGACGGCCCGCGACAGGGCCTGAAAATCGACGTGGGCAGTGAGATCGAGCGCGCCGGGCGCGGTCAACGGATCAGCGTAAGCATGCCGGCCGACAGCCTGGAACGTTTCCCCGATGCCGGATTCCATGTGGCCGTAGTCGATCACCAGGGCAGCCCCGCGGCCATCCGCAACGCGTCGGCCGACCTCCATCGCCTCGGTATCGCCACGCCATTCGAAGATCGCGCCCGCGCGCGCCGAACTGAACTGTGCCGGCAGCAGGGTTTGGAAAAACGGAAGCGGTTCAGGAGCGATCGTAAAAGCAAGCTGATCGTTGGCATCGATCTGAATCCGGCGCTCGTGCCAACCGCGGTCGGTCTTGATGGCCTGGTTGACTGGCAGCGCGTCAAAGAACTCATTGGCAAAAATAATCGCCGGTCCTGCAGGCACGTCGGCGAGCTTCGCGTGCCAGAAAATCGTCACACCCGCGCCTTCCAGTGTTTTTTCCTGCTGTGCCTGGAGCATCGGGCTGATCTCGACCAGATGCGCGACGATTGCGGAATGAAATTCAGGCACGATCTGCACCGCGCGCAGCGCATCATTCATCAGGGTACCGCGCCCGGGACCGAGCTCGATCAGCCGCACATTCTCGGGTGCGCCCATCTGCGTCCACACGGTCGCCGCCCACAGGCCGATCAGTTCGCCGAACATCTGGCTGACTTCCGGCGCTGTCGTAAAGTCTCCGCGCGCGCCGAGCGGATCACGCGTGGTATAGTAGCCGTGCTCGCGGTCGAGCAGGCAGAGCGCCATGTACTCAGCGATTGGCATTGGCCCCGCCGTGGCGATGCGCCGGTGGATTTCGGTTTCGAGCGGCGGGCGCTCCGACACTAGCGGCTCCGCAGCGGTGGGTGTTTCATCGCATAGACGATGAAACCCACGCCGGCGAGGAATAGCGGCACCGACAACAACTGGCCCATCGTTGCACCGCCCCACAGGAAACCAAGCTGCGCGTCGGGCTCGCGGAAAAACTCGCAGAACGTCCGCGCGATCGCGTAGCAGACCGCGAAGCTTCCGATGATCAATCCGGGCCGCTTTAAGGCGCCGGCCCGCATCAACAGGGCCAGCACGGCAAGCAGGACAAGACCTTCAAGTGTTGCCTCGTAGAGCTGGCTTGGATGCCGTGGCAACGGTCCGCCGCTCGGAAAGACCATCGCCCAAGGGACGTCCGTCGGTCGTCCCCACAATTCGCCGTTGATGAAATTCGCGATGCGGCCGAGAAACAATCCGATCGGGCCGACGGCGCACGTGATGTCGCCCAGCGAAAGCACCGGAATGCCGCGCATGTAGCCGAACGCCAGAACCGCAACCACGCAGCCAGTGAAGCCGCCGTGGAATGACATGCCGCCGTTCCACAGTTGAAAAATTTCCAGCGGGTGCGCAGCGAAATGCGGAAGGTTGTAGAAGAGAACGTAGCCGATGCGTCCGCCGAGAATGATGCCAAGTGTCACCCAAAGGACGAAATCGTCGAAGTCGGTCACCGTCAGGGGCGCTTTGCCGCCCCACAATTTGCCGGAGCGGATGAGAATGCGGGCGTAGCCCCAGCCGAGCAGAATGCCGATGATGTAGGCGATGGCGTACCAGCGGACAGCGAACGGGCCGAGATGCACCAGGACGGGGTCGAACGCCGGGTAAGGAATGACGAGCAAAGGCATGCGATGTCCGATTCGCGAAGCGAAGCGTCCCTCATGTGGTAGCATGCCGGGTCTTGCGGCGGCATGACCGGATCGCCATTCTGATGACAGCCCTGCGCCGGAGATGAGGCATGACCCAGACCAGCAACCGCTTTTTCGACGAAATGGCGCGTCTGATGAATGACGCCGCAGGGGTGGCGCAAGGGGTGCGGCGCGAGTTCGATACCTTGTTCCGCAATCAGGCCGAACGCATCCTGCGCGATCTCGACGTCGTGCAGCGTGAAGAATTCGAGGCGGTCAAGGAGATGGCCCGGCTGGCACGCGAGGAAAACGAGGCGCTGAAAGCGCGGATTGCCGCGCTGGAGGCAAAAGCCGACAAGCCCAGCAAGAAGTTCAAGGATTCCGCTGGGGACTAGTCATTAACGGCCCAGGTCCGTGATTTCTTGCCCTTTGCAGCCGTCATCGCTATAACCCGCCCCGTTCGCGGCCCCCGGCACCCCTGGAGGCTTGCCGCGTACGCAGGCGGCGGAAAATGCCGCCTTTTCCATTGATTTAGATGAGGGATTCAAGATGGCGACCGTCCAGGAAATGAAGGCGACGGCGCGTCCGAAAGGCGGCAAGGGGGCCGCCCGGTCAGCGCGTCGCTCCGGCAAAGTGCCGGGCGTGATTTACGGAGAAAACAAGCCCCCGATCATGGTGCTCGTCGAAAACGATGAGCTCCGCAAGCGCATTTATGCCGGGCGCTTTCTCACCACGCTCTACAATCTCGACGTGGACGGCACCAAGCACCGGGTGATCCCGCGCGACTTCCAGCTCGACGCGATCAAGGATCTGCCGATGCATGTCGACTTCCTGCGCGTGTCGGAGGGCGCCACCATTCGCGTACACATTCCAGTGCACGTGCTCAATGCCGATCAGGCGCCGGGCGTGAAGCGTGGCGGTGCGGTGAACATCGTCACTCACACCGTCGAGGTGGTGTGTCCGGCTGACGCTATTCCGGAATCGATCGACGTCGATATTTCTAGCCTCGACATCAACCACTCGAAGCATCTCACCGACGTCACGCTGCCGGCGAATATTCGCGTGATCGGCAAGCCCGACATGACGCTCGTCACCGTGGTGCCGCCGTCCGGCTACGCGGAAGAAATGAAGGCTGCTGCCGAAGCTGCTGCTGCGGCTGCCGCTGCGGCTGCCGCCGCCGCTGCAGCGGGCACTGTGCCGGCTGCGGAAGGTGCCGCTCCCGGTGCGGCTCCAGGCGCTGCACCCGGCGCTGCTCCGGCCGCGGGTGCTGCACCCGCCGCCGCTGCACCGGCGAAGCCCGAGAAGAAGTGAGGCGGCGTACAAGCCGCCTTGTCGGCGTAACGCACATCGCGATAGGGCGGCCTTACGGCCGTTGAAGCCATGCTGCTTTTCGTCGGCCTCGGCAATCCCGGCCCCAAGCACGCGGCCAACCGCCATAACATCGGGTTCATGGCGGTGCAGGCGATTGCGCGCCGTCACAACCTTTCGCCGTGGCGGCGCCGTTTTCAGGGAGTGGCGGTGGAAGGGAATATTGCCAGCGAACGCGCACTTCTGCTTCTGCCCGGCACATACATGAATGAATCAGGTCGGGCGGTCGCGGAAGCCGCGCACTTCTACAAGCTTGAGCCGAGCAATGTCGCCGTCTTCCATGATGAGGTTGATCTGCGCCCTGCGAAAGTGAGGGTGAAAATTGGCGGCAGCGATGCCGGGCATAACGGCCTGCGGTCGATTACGGCGCATCTTGGCAACGACTACAAGCGCGTGCGCATCGGCATCGGCAAGCCGGACGTGAAGGAACTCGTGTCCGGTCATGTCCTTGGCGATTTTGCCAAAAGCGAATGGGCCTGGGTCGAAGCGCTTTGCGACGTGATCGCGGACAACGCGCCGCTCCTGGTCGAGGGCAAGGACGCGACGTTCCAGAACAGGGTTCATCTCGCCATGGAGGCCAAGGGCTTCGATGATGACGATGAGGACACCGAGCTGCCCGGCCCGAAGTAACAATGTAAAGAAACGGCCAAATCATGGGATTTAAATGCGGCATCGTCGGCCTGCCGAATGTCGGCAAGTCGACGCTCTTCAATGCGCTCACACAGACTGCTGCCGCCCAGGCGGCAAACTATCCGTTCTGCACCATCGAGCCGAACGTCGGCGAGATCGCCGTGCCCGATCCGCGGCTTGAGAAGCTCGCTGTTCTTGCTAAATCGGCCGAGGTCATTCCGACGCGCATTTCGTTTGTGGACATTGCGGGGCTGGTGCGCGGCGCTTCGAAAGGCGAGGGGCTCGGCAACCAGTTCCTTGCCAATATCCGGGAGGTGGACGCAATTATTCACGTCGTGCGCTGCTTCGAAGACGCCGACGTCACGCATGTCGAGGGCAAGATCGATCCGATTGCCGATATCGATATCATCGAGACGGAACTGATGCTTGCGGATCTGGAATCGCTCGAGAAGCGCGTCGACGCCCTGGAGAAAAAAGCAAAGGGCAATGACAAGGAGGCGAAGGAGACGCTCGGTCTCGTCAACCGTGCTTTGGCCCTGCTGCGTGAGGGCAAGCCGGCGCGCCTGATGGAACGCAAGCCCGAAGAAGAGAAACTGTTCCACACACTGGGTCTGCTGACCTCGGCCCCCGTCCTTTATGCGTGTAACGTCGAGGAAGCGTCCGCCGCCGCCGGCAACGCGTTCTCGCGCAAAGTCGAAGCGCGCGCAAAGGAAGAAGATGCCATGTCGGTCGTGATCTCGGCCAAGATCGAATCCGAAATCGCCATGCTGCCGCCGGACGAACGCGCGGACTATCTCGCTGCGGTCGGCCTGGAGGAGACGGGCCTCGATCGTTTGGTGCGGACTGGGTACGAGCTGCTTCACCTCGTCACCTATTTCACCGCCGGTCCGAAGGAGACGCGCGCCTGGACCATCACAGATGGAACTAAGGCGCTGCAGGCGGCCGGCGTAATTCACACCGACTTCGAAAAAGGCTTCATCCGTGCCGAGACGATCGGCTATGCCGACTACATAGCCAACAACGGCGAGACCGGCGCCAAGGAAGCCGGAAAGATGCGGCTCGAGGGCAAGGACTATGTGGTCGCCGACAGCGACGTGATGCTTTTCAGGTTTGCGACCTGACTTCGGCCGTTGCGGCGGCCGGATGGCTGTCATGCGGGACAAGCCCGGCCGTGGCGGGCTACAAACCGACGGATGTCGAAACGCCATTGGGAAGATTTCAAGCCGGGCGCGGTTGCCGTCTACGGCCCGCGCCTGGTGACGCGCGAGGAAATCGTCGCCTTCGCCGCCGAGTTCGACCCTCAACCGATGCATCTCGACGAGGCGGCCGGCGCCACCACGCTGCTCGGCGGGCTCGCCGCGTCCGGCTGGCATTCGTGCTGCATCCTGATGCGCATGATCGCCGACGGCTTCATCAACGAGTCGAGTTCCTTGGGCGCACCGGGCGTGGACGAAGTACGCTGGCTGAAGCCGCTGCGGCCCGGCACCCAAGTGCGCGTGCGGACGACCGTGATGGAAACGCGTGCTTCGAACAGCCGGTCCGAGATCGGCTTCGTCAAATGCCTGTTCGAGCTGATCGACGAGCAAGACATCGTACTGACTACGATGACGAGCCCGCTGATGCTCAGACGCCGCGAGGCCGGAGTGCGGCCGTGAAATATTTCGAGGACATTGCCGTCGGAGAGCGCACTGCGGTCGGCCGTTACACCTTCGCAGCCGACGATATCAAGGCTTTTGCGACGCGCTTCGATCCGCAGCCATTCCATGTCGACGAAAAGGCTGCCGAGCGCTCGCATTTCGGCAGGTTGGCCGCCTCTGGCTGGCACAGCGCGGTGATCTGGATGCGCCTGATGGTCGCCGAGCGCCGCCGTCAGGCCGAGGCGGCACGCAGCCGCGGCGAGCCGGTCGCGGCCATGGGGCCGGCGCTTGGCCTGCGCGAGCTGAAATGGCTGAAACCGGTATATGTGGACGACACCATCACGTATGAGAGCGAGGTGATCGAGGCGCGTTTTTCCGAAAGCCGACCAAATCTGGGCCTGCTCACGGTTCGCTCGACCGGCCTCAACCAACGCGGCGAACTCGTGATATCCTTCAGCAGCACCACTTTTGTCGAACGCCGTCCGGTGAACACGTGACCACCGCCGTACCGACTGCCAGCGCCAAGCAAGACGAGCGCCGCGCAATCGGGGTCGCCTGCGGTGCGCATGCGCTGCACGACGGCTATACCGACCTCGTCTACGTGATGCTGCCGATCTGGCAGGCGGAATTCGGTCTCGGCTTTGCCGCGCTGGGACTGATGCGGACGGTCTTTTCAGGGACGCTCGCCGGCTTCCAGATTCCGGCGGGATTTCTGGCCGAGCGTTTCGGTACCGCCGCGGTTCTTGCGCTCGGCACGGCGATGGCAGGTCTCGGTTATATCTTCGCCGGACTGAGTGGCGGCGTCGTCACTTTGGTCATTGCGCTTTTCATCGGCGGCCTTGGCGCGAGCACGCAGCATCCTTTGGCCTCATCGCTGATTGCCCACGCATTTTCCGGGGCGCGTTCGCTGAAGGCGCTCGGGACCTACAATTTTGCCGGCGACATCGGAAAAATGACCGTGCCGGCGGCGGCGGCGCTGCTGATCCTGGTGCTGCCCTGGCGCGATGCGCTCATGCTACTCGGTGCCTTCGGCGCGATTGGCGCGGTAGCTATCTTTCTTCTTATTCCCCGGCTGGTGGACGAGATCGCCGCGAGCGACAAAAAGGACGAGAGCGTCCGCCCGGCAGGTGCTGTGGGAGCCTATGCCTTTCCGCTCCTCTTGTCGGTCGGTGTCATCGACAGCGCCACGCGCATGGCCTTTCTCACGTTCCTTCCTTTCGTGCTTACGGCGAAGGGCGCCAGCCTGCAGACCGTCGGTCTTGCCCTGACGTTGGTCTTTGCCGGCGGTGCGGTGGGCAAGCTGGTGTGCGCATTCATCGGTGCCCGTATCGGCGCGGTTGCGACCGTCTGGCTGACGGAAGCGGTGACCGCCTTCGGAATTGTCGCCTTGCTGCCGCTGCCGCTTGAGGCGGCAATGATCCTGCTGCCGGTTGTCGGAATTGCGCTCAATGGCACGTCGTCGGTGCTGTACGGCTCGGTCCCCGCTCTGGTCGAGCCTCAGCGGCGCCAGCGCGCGTTCAGTATCTTTTACACGGGGACGATCGGCGCCGGCGCAATTTCGCCCGCGATCTACGGCGTGCTCGGCGACGCAGTTGGTGTTCCGACTGCGCTGACGGTCGTCGCGGCAGTCGTGTTGGTGACGCTTCCAATCACATTCATCTTGCGGCCCTCGCTACCTAGGTGATGCGGAACCCTTTCGCACCAATGAAATTGTGCTGGTATGCGCAAGAAGAAACTCGACACCGTCGCACGCATGACGCCCGAACAGGCCAGCCTGCTTCGCAAGTTGGCCTTTGACGCCTACGAGCCGGAAGCCTTCAGCTCTGAACTGACCAGGACAGAAGCAGAACAGCGTATCAGCGTGCTGCAGGCGAAACTCAAACTGATGAGCGAACCGCCGCACACACAGTGAAGAAAATCGTGATGTGCCGGTGCGCACATCGGGGAACCCCTTTTGGTGACCTTGCGTTTGCAGGGCTGGACCGGAATCAAGAGGAGGAACTCATGACCTATTTTCGCCATGCCGCGATCGTGGCAGCGGTGGTAGCCGGCGCGACGACGGCGAGCGCGCAAACCACGATCATCACCCGCGAGCCGGTTGAGCCGCGCACCGTAGTCACCACCGAGCCTCTGGAACTCACGCCGGTTCAGCGGCGCACGATCTATCGCACGATCGTACGCGAGCGCGTGGCGCCGGCAGAGCCGACGATTGAGTATCGCGTTGGCGCACGCTTGCCGGACAGTGTACGGCTCTATTCGGTCCCGCAGGAAGTAGCGGTCGAAGTGCCGGCGATCCGTTCGTATAAATATATGGTGGTAAATAATCGCGTTGTATTGGTGGATCCGGCGACGAGCCAAGTGGTCGAAGAAGTGGTGGATTAATAAAGGTCCCACCGGCCGAGAAACGGGCCCGGCGCGCAAATTGCGCGCCGGGCTTCGCTTTTTGGTACCACGTGTTTACCTTGAGCCTGCCGGGCTGATATGCGCAGGCCCGTAAGTGCTGGATTTTCGACGCTCCAAGGGCCATATTAGTGCTCGAGGAGCTATTGATTATGTCGATGATCAACTACCGTGCCCCGTCTGAACTGTTTCCGAGCCGCAGCCGGAAGTCGCGCCGCCCGATCGGCTACAAGCGCTTTCCGACCGCTGCGGAGGCAATTCGCTTCGCAATTGAGGAATTGCCGCCGGAGCTGTTGCTGGGTGCATATCTCGAGGTCGAAGAGAAGCGTTTCGACGGCAACGGCATCCGTGCGCTTTACGACAGCGCCGACTACCCGCTGCCGCGCAAGGCTGCGAAGACCAAAGTCGCTGCCGCAAGCTAACTAATCGCGAGCATGTCTGACCGCCGTCCGCTTGTGCGGGCGGCGTCGGACTATTCGTGCCTGCTCATTGGCCTATCGTGGGTCGATGTCGGCTCCACGGTGGCTCATGCAACCGGCACCGCCTTTCGGCCGTTGTCTGACAACAGCCGATGGAGGCTTCCATGAAAAATTCGCATCGTTTTTTAGGGACGTCTGGCGTTGCCGCCGCCGTCCTGTTGTATTCGCTCGGCGCTGCCGTCTTCGCGCAGGACGAGCCGAAACGCCCGATAAATCCCGGCACCGGTCAGGTCAGTACCGTCGCGCCGCAGCCGAAATCGACCGAAGTCGACAATATTCCGACGCCGGAAGAGACTTTGGCTGCGCTCGTCCAGTCCATTTCCCGGCAGCCGTCGGCTGGGGGCGCCGCGCCGCCGACGACGGGGACCGGAGGCCAACAGCCGCCGGGGTCGGGCACGGTCAACGCCTCGAACGAGCCGCCGCCATCGGGGCCGATCGGCTCGTTCGGGCAGACCATTCCGGCCAAGTTCTCCAAGCGCAACGACATCCTCGACCACGTGCCGACCATGGCGATTCCATTGCCGCTCACGCACGAGCAACGCAAGCAGATCTACGAGGCGGTGATGGCGGAGAAGTCGCATCCGGTCGCCGGCGCTGACGCGCTCAAACCCGCAAGCGAGCTGTCGCCCAATCAGGCGCTCAACGGCATGCGTCCGTTGCCCGAGAGCGTGCGCGGCATCGACGGCGTGTCGCGGCTTTATTACATCAAGGCCAAGGACAAGGTTCTGCTGATCGAGCCCAACGTGCGCACGGTCGTCGGTCAGATCACGGCATCCTACTAAGGTCGAAACAGCCATCGCCGGAGTTTTCGGCGATGGCAATTTCATCGCGCGCTATTCGGCGGGTTTGCTGTAATTGTTCGGCGCGCTCTTCCATTGTGTCAGGCTGTCGCCGATCACCTTCATGGCGGTCATGGCCGCGTGGCTGAGGCTGGCATAGCCGGCAATTTCCCGGCTAACGCGTTCGCCCTCGCTGCGAAGCATTTCGCGCACGCCCTGTAGCTCAAGAATGACGCGATCGATTTCGTCCATCGACGCACCGGAAACACGCCGGATCAGCACGTTGAGATTGTCGGTAACAGGCTCGGATGTCGGTTGCTCCACGTCGCTCCGTTGACGGCGCACGTGCGCGACGTCGCGCCGGACAAACTCGCGGATCTCACCCTCAAATGCGGCCACCGCCGCCTGCTCGGACTCGGTCCGTTCCGAAGGTTTCCTGTTCGGCGCATAGACCTCCGGACCGGTTCTTTCCGGAACCGTCCTGTCCGCACCAAGCCGCTCGGGTCTGATGGCCGTCATGGTCCACTCCTACAGAAGCGCAAGACTTTGCGCGGATGCTCCCCAGTAGCAGCCGATTGCCGCACGCGACTGCGGCGGCCGTGAGGCGGGAGTGGGAGGGTGGCGACACATTCCGACCAAACGTGGCCGGGCGCAAAGTTATGCACGGCTTTTGCAAAATCGCGTCGTGGTATTCGGCAACCAGCCTACCAGTTCAGTTTGAAGGCGGCGGTCACGCTTTTGGTGCTGGTGACCTGCCCGATGTCAGTGACCGCGGTGGTCACATGCAGCGGGCCGTAAAGCTTCTGATCGGCGCTGAAGGTATTGTGCGTCACCGGATCGTTGCTGGCGTTGGCAAAGCCGGCGCCCAGGGTGGTCCCGGTCGGCAGGATATTGAACTTGACCGCCTTCTCGTTGCCAAAGACCTGCTGCGCAGCCGGCGTGCCGGACGGAGGCAGCGCCATGAGTGGCAAATCACCGGGGCCGGATGACGGCTGGCCGAGCATTTCCGTGACCGAGTAAGTCCCTTGAACCGTCACGGCGAAACGGCCCCCGAACGGGATTGAATGCTTGATCGTCGTGCCGACCTTGCCCTGCTCGTTTGTCGGATCGACGCGTGCGTCCACGCCGGCGAGATTCGGCACACCGACTGACGCCCAGGCCGCACCGGCCGGCAAGCCGTTATTGTGTTCCGTGGGTAAAGGCAGCGGATACGTTGCCGGTCTCGACGGCGCAAGATCCGCGCCAACAGAATTCGACCATTCGGTCTGCAGGGGTTGCTTCACCACGACTGTGGTCGAGCCATCCACTTTCTGCGTGCGTGTGATGTCGTACTCGCTATTTCTGTAGCCCGGAAGGCGCAACGGCTTTTTCGGCGCTGTGGCGAGGGCGGCGGGGTCAAAGACGAGAGCGTTTGCGAGCAGCGCGCTGTCTTCCGGTGACACGGGCGCGACTTCGGTCGACTCCTGCGCCGCTGCCGGCACGGCGACGAGTGCCAGCGCACCGAACATCCACACTGCACGACGAACGCGTGCTCGCATTTCCGAAACTCTCCCCCGAAAGTGCTCGACCGGCTGTTTTGTGACTGCGTGATGTTCAGCGCAAACCGGTTAAGCAATGGTTGCCTTATGCCACGGAACTTTGGCGAAGCTGTGAAGCAATTCGGATTATTTCCGGTCAACTGCAGCTGGCGGCGATCGCCTCATTGATGTGTTCCACGTCCGCATCGAAGTGGCCAAGCTCGCGCTCGCGCTCCGGCCCGCTTTTGCACAACGCGGTGACGGCGCGCGCCTTGACGACCTCGAGAAAGTAGAGCCGTGTCGCGGTGCAGACGTCCTTGCCCTCTTTGGCGTCAAGCCCTTTTAGGCGCGTCTGCATCACCGCGACATTTGTGCTGGCATCGGCGAGGTTGCGATCGCAGCCAGGCGGCTGCAGAGGCGCCGGGCTTGCGGGCGGAGCGGCCAGCAGCGCCAGCGCGAATGCAGCCGGCACGATCAGACCGATGAATGCGAAAAATGCGAACAAAAAGCGCTTGAGCATGCTGCGGCCCTCCGGCGTGACCACTTATTGGTCGCGCCCGCCGCGAAAAGGTTCATGGCCTCAAGCCGGCATGAAACCGGACCCGGCTCACGTATTGTCTTCAGATATCGGGGAGGTGGTGTTTTGGGAGGACGCCCATGCCCGCGCTATTGCCGGTCATATTGGCTGCGTCGCACATCGCTCTGGTGGCGGACGCAGTACCAAAGTTCAATGTCGAGCAGACCTGTCGCCGCGCCGGCGTAGTGTCTGCTTCGCTCGGTTACCTCGAATTGCTGACCTGCCTCGAGATGGCGAAGCAGGCTAAGGAGCTGCCCGAAGCGTCGAAGATGGGCACCTCCGGGCAGCGCTAGCGGTCAGGATTTCTTGCCGGGCGGCGTGCTGAAGGAACTGCCGGGTGAGCTTTGCATCTGTGCCAGTTTGTAGGCGGAGAGCTGCTTCGGTTTGTCCTTGTCGGCCTTCGGTTTTTTCTTTTCCTTCGTGGCACGCATCTGACCTTTCGCCATGACGACCTCCCTGAAGTCAAACGATGGCGAATCTTAGCGGGCGCGCCGGGCCGCGCAAGGGGAGGGACGTCAGCCGTCAGGTCTTCGGCGCAGCCACGCCCGCCGCCTTGAGCTTGTCGTGGATGCACCTGTTTACGGCGTCGGCGCGTTTATCGAGATCCTGGTGAGGATTGGCCTTTTCGGTCCGCATCCAGCATTCACGGGCGGCCCGCGCACGCGTCATCGGCTCGCCGTCGTCGGCAGTGGCCGCCGGTCTTGCGACTTGCGTCGGCGGCGTTTCAGGTCTGGAGGCGGCCGGTTCCGGCCTCGCCGAAGCGGCTTGTGCCTTCGGTGCATCGGCGGCCGATGGGCCGGTACCGTCGGTTTCGCAGGCCGCGAGCGCAAGCGCGGTGGTCAATACCGCGAGGCTAACCGCAGTACGAATTGTTCGGAGCATTGAAACTGAAACGTTCATAAACAAGGAGACGTGTTCTGAGGTCCGGCCGCCGCTATTTGCCCGAATCGCACCTGCTACGCAACGGCGGCGGAACAGGCTTTCACAATTACGTGCGCGCCCGCGCATGGCTGCGAACCGGCTCCCGAGCGGGGACGTTGATCCGGCAAACGATACCGCGGAACAACATTAAGGCAAGAATGCGTATTTTCT
>JBEVFG010000062.1:0-5350 GCA_040512415.1 Pseudolabrys sp.
GACGCTCAATCTCAAGGTCGTGCAGACCGACGTGGAGCGCGGCCTCCTGCTTGTCGAGGGCGCGGTTCCTGGCGCCAAGAGCGGCTGGGTGACGGTGCGTGACGCAGTGAAGAAGAAGTTGCCGAAGGAAGCATCGAAGCCTGGCAAATTCCGCGTCAGCGAAAGCGCCGAGACCAAGCCGGAAGCCAAGGCGGAAACGAAATCCGCGCCGAAGGCCGAACATAAGCCGGCCGAGGCGCCCGCGCCTGAGGCGGCTGCTCCTGCGAAGGAGGGCGCGTGATATGGAAATGAAGATCACCACCCTCGAAGGCAAGGAAGCCGGATCGGTCAAGCTGCCGGATGCGATCTTCGGCCTTGAGCCGCGGACCGACATTATTCAGCGCTGCGTCAACTGGCAGCTCGCCAAGCGTCAGCGCGGCACGCACAAGACCAAGGGCCGGGCTGAAATCTGGCGAACCGGCAAGAAAATGTATGCGCAAAAGGGCACCGGTGGCGCCCGCCACGGCTCCGCGCGCGTCCCGCAGTTCCGCGGCGGTGGCCGCGCTTTCGGTCCGCTGGTTCGAAGCCACGCCATCGATCTGCCGAAGAAAGTTCGCGCCCTCGCGCTCAAGCATGCGTTGTCTTCGAAAGCCAAGGACGGCGGCATCATCGTTCTCGAGAAGGCGTCAATGAAGGACGCGAAGACCAAGGCGCTTGCCAAGCAATTCGGCAAGCTTGGTCTGGCGAACGCATTGATCATCGACGGCGCGGAGATCGACGCCAATTTCCGTTCCGCAGCGCGCAACATCCCGAATATCGACGTACTGCCGGTGCAGGGCATCAACGTCTACGACATCCTGCGGCGCAAGACTTTGGTGTTGACCAAGGCCGCGCTCGATGCGCTGGAGGCGCGATTCAAATGAGCACCAGCGATCCGCGCCACTACGACGTCATTATCGCCCCGGTGATCACCGAAAAGGCGACCATGGGGTCCGAACACAACAAGGTGACGTTCAAGGTCGCCAAGAACGCCACCAAGCCGCAGATTAAAGAAGCGGTGGAGAAGCTGTTCGACGTCAAGGTCAAGAGCGTCAACACGCTCACCCGGCCTGGCAAGTGGAAAGTATTCCGCAACAGAGTCGGGCAGCAGTCCGATATTAAGCGCGCGATCGTGACGCTCGAAGAGGGTCACAGGATCGACGTGACCACGGGCTTGTAAGGGGAGCGTTGCGATGGCGTTGAAAACTTACAATCCTGTGACGCCGGGCCAGCGCCAGCTGGTGACCGTCGACCGCTCGACCCTTTACAAGGGTCCGCCGGTGAAGTCATTGACCGAGGGACAAAGCTCGACCGGTGGCCGCAACAACCACGGCCGGATCACCTCGCGTTTTCGCGGCGGTGGCCACAAGCAGGCCTATCGGCGGATCGATTTCCGCCGCACGAAGTTCGACGTGCCGGCGACGGTTGAGCGCCTAGAATATGATCCGAACCGCACCGCGTTCATCGCGCTGATCAAGTATCAGGACGGCGAGCTTGCCTATATTCTGGCGCCGCAGCGGCTTGCGCCGGGCGATTCCGTTATCGCCTCGGAGCATGCCGACGTGAAGCCTGGCAATGCGATGCCGATCGCGAATATTCCGGTTGGTACGATTGTACACAACGTTGAGATCAAGATCGGCAAGGGCGGACAGATCGCGCGCTCGGCCGGCAGCTACGTGCAGATCGTCGGCCGCGACCAGGACTATGTGATCCTGCGTTTGAGCACGACCGAGCAGCGTCTCGTGCACGGCCGTTGCATGGCGACAGTTGGCGCGGTTTCCAATCCCGACAACATGAACACCACCATCGGCAAGGCCGGACGCCAGCGCTGGAAGGGCCGCATGCCGCACAACCGCGGCATCACCATGAATCCGGTCGATCATCCGCATGGCGGCCGCACAAAGGGCGGCAAGCATTGGGTCACGCCGTGGGGCTTCCCGACCAAAGGCAAGAAGACCCGCAAGAACAAGCGTACGGAGCGCTTCATCGTTGCGAGCCGGCATGATCGCAAGAAGAAGCAGCAGTAAGGACAGAGAGCTATGACGCGTTCAAGTTGGAAGGGCCCGTTCGTCGACGGTTATCTGCTGCGCAAGGCGGAAGCCGCGCGCGCATCCGGTCGTCACGAGATGATCAAGATCTGGAGCCGCCGCTCGACGATCCTGCCGCAGTTCGTCGGACTCAACTTCGGTGTCTACAACGGCCAGAAGCACATCCCGGTGCTGGTGACCGAGGAAATGGTTGGCCACAAGTTTGGGGAGTTCGCGCCGAGCCGGATGTTCTATGGCCATTCGTCCGACCGTAAGGCCAAGCGCGCGGGCGCGCCTGCGGCACCGGGTGCCCCGGCGCCGACGGCAGCACCGGCCGCTCCGGCGGCAAGCTAAAGGATAAAGAGCAACGTCATGGGCAAGCGCCAACGCGAACGGGACCTCGGCGAAAACGAGGCCAAGGCTGTGAGCAAGATGCTGCGGATCTCTCCGCAGAAGCTCAACCTCGTCGCGCAAATGATCCGCGGCAAGAAGGTTGCGAGCGCGCTCGCCGACCTGGAGTTTTCGCGCAAACGCATCGCGCGGGACGTGCGCAAGTGCCTGGAATCGGCGATCGCGAACGCCGAGAACAATCACGATCTCGACGTCGATGATCTTGTCGTCGCTGAGGCGCATGTCGGCAAGGCACTCGTGATCAAGCGATTCACCCCGCGCGGCCGCGGCCGTGTCGGACGCATTTTCAAGCCGTTTTCTCACCTGACGATCGTCGTGCGTCAGGTCGAGGCGCGGGCGGAAGCCTGAGGAGTAGTCGATGGGTCAGAAAGTCAATCCGATCGGGCTGCGCGTCGGTATCAACCGCACCTGGGATTCGCGATGGTTCGCGGGCAAGGCTGAGTACGGGACGCTTCTGCATGAAGACATCAAGATCCGCAAGGAGCTGATGAAGCAGCTCAAGCAGGCGGCGGTATCGCACATCGTGATTGAGCGCCCGCACAAGAAGTGCCGGGTCACCATCCACTCGGCGCGTCCGGGTGTGGTGATCGGCAAGAAGGGCGCCGATATCGAGAAGCTGCGCAAGGCGGTCGCAAAGCTCACCGACAGCGATGTCGTGATCAACATAGTCGAAATCCGCAAGCCGGAGCTTGATGCTCAACTCGTCGCCGAATCGATTTCGCAGCAGCTCGAGCGCCGCGTTGCGTTCCGCCGCGCCATGAAGCGCGCCGTTCAATCCGCCATGCGCCTCGGCGCCGAAGGCATCCGCATCAACTGCTCGGGCCGCCTGGGCGGCGCTGAAATTGCACGCATGGAGTGGTACCGCGAGGGCCGCGTGCCGCTGCACACCTTGCGGGCCGACGTCGACTACGGCGTGGCCACCGCGTTCACGACCTATGGCACCTGCGGTGTGAAGGTCTGGATCTTCAAGGGCGAAATTCTCGAGCACGACCCGATGGCCCAGGACAAGAAGCTCGCCGAAGGCGAGAGCAGCCGCCCGCGCCGCGAGACCGCGGCTTGAGAGGACGAATAGAGTTTTAAGTCATGTTGCAACCGATCCGCACAAAGTTTCGCAAGGCGTTCAAGGGCCGCATCCATGGTTTTGCCACGAGCGGCACGACGCTTGCGTTTGGCCAATACGGGCTCAAGGCGCTCGAGCCGGAACGCGTTACGGCGCGCCAAATCGAGGCCGCGCGCCGCGCGCTCACGCGCTTCATGAAGCGGTCGGGCCGGGTGTGGATTCGCGTGTATCCGGACGTGCCAGTTTCGAAAAAGCCCATCGAAGTGCGCATGGGTAAAGGCAAGGGTACGCCCGAGCTTTGGGTCGTACGCGTGAAGCCGGGTCGAATTCTTTTCGAGGTCGACGGCATTCCGGTGGCGGTTGCTCGTGAAGCGCTGGGGCTCGCCGCCGCCAAGCTGCCGGTCAAGACCCGTTTTATCGAACGTATCGCCGAGTGATGACGATGAAAGCCGCCGATGTAAGAGCGATGACGCTCGATCAACTCGATGACGAAGTGCTCAAGCTGAAGAAGGAGCAGTTCAATCTGCGCTTCCAGCGGGCGACCGGTCAGCTCGAGAACACGTCGCGGGTGCGTGTGATCCGGCGCGACATCGCGCGCATGAAGACGATCGCCGCGCAGAAACGCGTGGGGATGCCGGAGCCGTCGGCAAAAGCTGCACCCGCGCCGAAGCCTGAAAAGGCTGAGAAGAAGACAAAGACCGCCAAACCGAAGGCCGCTGAGAAGCCGAAGTCGCGCGCCAAGACGAACAAGACGAAGTCGAAGGAATAAGGGGTTCGAGATGCCGAAGCGTACGCTCCAGGGCGTTGTTGTCAGCGACAAGCAGGACAAGACCATTGTCGTGCGCGTCGATCGGCGTTTCACGCACCCGACGATGAAGAAGACGATCCGCCGCTCGAAGAAGTATCACGCGCACGACGAAGCCAACACGTACTCGGTTGGCGATCTGGTGTGGATCGAGGAGCGCCGGCCGATTTCCAAGCTCAAGCGCTGGGCCGTGGTCCGGGGCGAGAAGAAGCAGAAAGTTCAGTGAACGTGATGAGCGACCAGACAGTGAGAGCCGCATCATGATTCAGATGCAAACCAACCTCGACGTGGCCGACAATTCCGGCGCGCGTCGCGTCATGTGCATCAAGGTGCTTGGCGGCTCCAAGCGCAAATACGCCACCATCGGCGACGTCATCGTCGTGTCGGTCAAGGAAGCGATTCCGCGCGGCCGCGTGAAGAAGGGCGACGTGATGAAGGCAGTCGTGGTGCGCATTCGCAAGGATATCAAGCGCGCGGATGGTTCGGTCATTCGCTTTGACCGCAATGCCGCAGTGCTGATCACGCCGCAGATGGAGCCGGTCGGCACCCGCATTTTCGGGCCAGTGCCGCGCGAACTGCGTGCCAAAAATCACATGAAGATCATCTCGCTCGCCCCGGAGGTGCTCTGATGGCAGCCAAGATCCGCAAGGGCGACAAGGTCGTTGTGCTCGCCGGCCGTGATAAAGGCCGCACGGGCGAGGTGATTGCTGTGCGCCCCGATGAAAACCGCGCGCTGGTGCGCGGGATTCATATGCTCAAGCGCCATCAGCGTCAGACCGCACAGCAGGAAGGCGGGATCATCTCCAAGGAGGGGTCAGTCCACCTGTCCAATCTTGCAATCGCCGATCCAAAGGACGGCAAGCCGACCCGCGTTGGCTTCAAGTTCGTCGGCGAAGGCGGTGCCCGCAAGAAGGTGCGCATCGCGAAACGTTCCGGAGTCGAGATCGATGGCTGATACCCAGCAGCAGTCCGAAGGCAAGAAGCCGAAGCAGCCGCAGGGCGCTCCGAAAGGCGCCAAAGATGGCGGCG
>JBEVFG010000063.1:0-8469 GCA_040512415.1 Pseudolabrys sp.
TGCGCAACTACTTCCTGACCGGCCTCATCGTGGCGGGCCCGCTGGCCATTACGGTCTGGCTGATCTGGTCGCTCATCACCTGGGTCGATGGCTTCATGCGGCCGATCATTCCGCCGGACTACCGGCCGGAAAGCTACCTGCCGTGGCCGATTCCGGGGATGGGGCTGATCATCGCGGTGATCGGGCTGACGCTGCTCGGGTTCCTCACCGCAAATCTCGTCGGCCGTACATTGGTGGGCTGGGGCGAGGGCGTGCTCGACCGCCTGCCGATCGTGCGGCCAATCTACAAGACGATGAAGCAGATCTTCGAGACCCTGTTCTCGAAAACCGGATCGAGCTTCCGCAAAGTGGCGCTGGTGGAATTCCCGGCGCCGGGCATGTGGTCGTTGGTATTTTTGTCGCAGCCGCCAAGCGCCGATTTGGTCAAGAAGTTGCCGTCGGGCGAGCACGTGTCGGCGTTCATGCCGTGCACGCCCAACCCGACCACCGGATTCTTCTTTTATGTGAAGCGCAAGGATCTCATCGAGCTCGACATTTCGGTCGAGAACGCGATGACGCTTCTGATTTCTGCCGGCATGGTGCAGCCCGAGGGCGAGGTACAGAAAAATTTGGCCGCGCTTGCCATCAAGGCGAAGGCCGCGCGCGCCAAGCGCAAGGTCGAGGCGGCCGAATAATTCAGCCGGCGCGGATCAATCTGACCGCTTCGTCTTTCCCGAAAATATAAAGCAAGTGGCGCAGCGCTTCGCCGCGCGTCTCCGACAGGGTGGGGTCGCGCGAAAGAATAAGTGCCGCATCATCGCGCGCGGCGCCGAGATATTTTCCGTGCAGTTCGGGTCGGGCAATCTGAAAGCCTGGCCAGCCGCTTTGCCGGGTGCCGAGAAGGTCGCCTTCGCCGCGCAGGCGCAGGTCTTCCTCGGCGATCCGAAAGCCGTCTTCGGTTTCACGTAAAATGGCAAGCCGCGCCTTTGCGGTCTCGCCGAGCGGCGCCTTGTAAAGCAGCAGGCATGTTGAGGCACCAGACCCGCGGCCGATCCGGCCACGCAGCTGGTGGAGCTGCGCAAGCCCGAACCGCTCGGCGTGCTCGATGACCATGACGGTTGCCTCCGGCACGTCGACACCGACCTCTATGACGGTCGTCGCAACGAGCAGGCGTCTCTCGCCCGCTGCAAACCCGGCCATCGCGGCATCCTTGTCGGCGCCTTTCATGCGGCCATGCACGAGGTCGACCTGCTCGCCGAATTTTTTGCGCAGCTCCTCGAAACGCGCTTGCGCCGCCGCCAGGTCGATTTTTTCCGATTCATCGACCAGAGGGCAGACCCAGTAAGCGCGCTTGCCTTCCCCGAGCGCGCGACCAACCGCATCTTCCACTTCTTCAAGACGGGAGAGCGGAATGGCGCGGGTATCGATCGGCTGCCGCCCGGGTGGCTTTTCGCGCAGTTCCGAGATGTCCATGTCACCGAAATAGGTGAGCACGAGCGTGCGCGGGATCGGCGTCGCCGTGAGCACCAGCACGTCGACGGCTTCGCCTTTCTGCGTCAAGGCGAGCCGCTGATGAACTCCGAAGCGGTGCTGTTCATCGACCACGGCAAGCGCGAGATCATGAAATGCGACGTCTTCCTGAAATAGCGCATGTGTTCCGACAAGAAGGTCGAGATCGCCGAGCGCCAGGCGGTCGAGAATTTCCTTGCGGGCGGGCCCGCGCTCGCGGCCGGTCAGAATGGCAACGCGAATGCCGGCGGCTTCGGCGAGCGGTGCAATCGTTGTCAAATGCTGGCGCGCAAGGATCTCGGTCGGCGCCATGATGGCGGCCTGGCGTCCGGCCTCGATGACGCCCGCCGCCGCGGCAAATGCGACTACCGTTTTTCCGGAGCCGACGTCGCCTTGCAGCAGACGCAGCATCCGTTGCGGCAAAGCGAGGTCGGTGGTGATGTCTTCGAGCGCCTTCTGCTGCGAATGCGTGAGCGTGTACGGCAGCGCCTTCAATATGCGCGCTCGCAGGCGTCCCTCGCTGGCGCTGCCGCGGCCGGGCTGACGGCGCATGTGCGTGCGCACAAGCGCGAGCGCGAGCTGTCCGGCCAGCAGCTCGTCATAGGTGAGCCGCGTCCAGGGAGCGTTCTCCGGCAGGATATCTCCGGGCTGGTTTGGGCGGTGAAGGTGCCGCAAGGCCGAGTCGAAATCCGGAAATTTCTCGCGTGCGACCCAGGCTTCGTCCTGCCACTCGGGGATCGCAGGCAGACGAGTGAGAGCGCTGTCCATTGCGCGGCGGACATTGCCCAGCGCTAACCCTTCGGTGAGGGGATAAACCGGCTCGACCAGCGGAAGCGCCGCAAAGCCGGTCTCGTCGACGACGCGGTCGGGATGAACCATCTGCAGTATGCCATCGTAGAATTCGGCAGTGCCGGAGACGTATCGGGTCTCGCCAGCCGGCAGCAACTTCTCCAGATAATCGCGGCGCGCGTTGAAAAAAGTAAGGGTGATGTCGCCGGTATCGTCGTGTGCGTAGATGCGGTAGGGCGCACGCGAACGATGCGGCGGCGAAGGCCGGTGCTTGTCAACCGTCACCGAAACCGTGACGACCTGGCCCGGCTGCACATCGCGCAATTTGGGGCGTGCTCGCCTGTCGATTGCGCCCGACGGCATGTGGAACAGAAGATCGACGACGCGCGGCGCGTCGCGGTCGAGCAGCCGCGCATAGAGTTTCTCAAGCTTTGGCCCGACTCCTGTCAGGCTCCTGAGCGAAGCGAACAGAGAATTGAGCGCGAGTGGCCGCATAAGGACATGCTGGCTTGTGCGGAATTTCGGCGCAATGCAGCCCTGTGCAAAGGAACGGCTGACATTGCAGTGCGAGGCCTCTATATAAACCCCGCCCGGCCCCGTCCGGGTTTTTGGCGTTGGAGACATGCGGTGACCACGGGAACGAACCTGTCGAGCGAGGGCCTGGATCCACGCCGACGCCGTCTGCTCTTTCGATGCTGGCATCGCGGCATCCGCGAAATGGACCTTGTGCTCGGCGGGTTTGCCGATGTGCACCTGACGTCCTTGACCGAGGCGGAGCTAGACGAGCTCGAGCGCTGGCTTGAGGTCCCGGATCAGCAGATTTTCGCCTGGGTCAATGGAATGGAAATGACGCCGCAAGAATTCGACACCGTGCTCTTTCGTCGTCTGCGCGATTTCCACCGCAAGGAGACGGCGTGAGTACAAGCGGTAAATCACCTGCAGTATTACTGAAGGCGGGGAAGCCGCTCGTCCTGGCGCAGGTCGCGGACGGCGCCGAAGGGCTGGTGCTCGCCGATCTTGCGCGCGCGATCGCTGCCGGCAAGGATGCGCCGGCCGTGTCGCTCGCCGTCATTTGCCGGGACGGCCAACGCATGGCGGCGCTGTCGCGCGCGCTGACCTTTTTCGGTCCCGATATCGAAATCATGGAATTCCCCGCATGGGATTGTCTGCCCTACGATCGTGTCTCACCGCATGCGGCCGTGGTTGCGCAGCGCATGACCGCGCTGTCGCGCCTCGTTCGTGTGAAAGGGCGTGACAAGCTGTCCATCCTGTTGACGACGATCAACGCCGCGCTCCAGCGCGTGCCGGCGCGCGACTTTGTGTCGACGCATGCGTTGTCGGTTGCGCCCGGCAATGTCATCGGCATGCAGGGGATCGTCGACTGGCTTGAGCTCAATAGCTTTGTCCGCGCCTCGACCGTGCGGGAGCCGGGCGAGTATGCGGTGCGCGGCGGCATTCTCGACCTGTATCCGCCGGGCCTGGATATGCCCGTCCGCCTCGATTTTTTCGGCGACGCGCTCGAAACAATCCGCGTGTTCGACGCGCAGACCCAACGCAGCGAGGAACAGCTGCGGCGGCTCGATCTTGTGCCGGTCGCGGAGTTTCAGCTCATCACTGAGACCATCCGCCGTTTTCGCACGGGCTATATCGCCGAATTCGGCGCTGCCGCGCCCGACGACCTGCTTTATGAATCAGTGAGCGAAGGGCGCCGCTACCCCGGCATGGAGCATTGGTTGCCGCTGTTTCACGACCGGCTCGAGACACTGTTCGATTTTCTGCCGGGGACGGCCGTCGCGCTGGAGCATCTCGCCGAGGACGCGGCGCATGAGCGTTTTTCACAGATAACCGACTATCACGACGCGCGCCGCGATGCCCTCAAGCAGGGCGTCACGCCGGTCTACAAGCCGTTGTCGGCGGAACGGCTCTATCTTGGCGAGCAGGAATGGAAAACGCGCCTCGATGGCTCGGCGTTGGCGCGGCTCACGCCATTTGCGGTGCCGGAGGAGAATGCAATCGAAGTGGGTGCGCGGGGCGGGCACAATTTCGCGGCCGAACGCGCCGAGCCGGGCGTAACCGTCTTCGAGGCGGTGAGCACCCATGTGCTCGCGTTGCAGGCGGCGGGCAAACGCGTGGCAATCGCGTTGTGGAGTGATGGTGCGTGCGAGCGCATGAGCCACGTGCTCGGCGATCACAAGCTCCACAACCTCACGCCGGTTTCCAATTGGAGTGCGGCGCTGGCTCTGCCGAAAACATCGGTTGCGCTCGCAGTCCTCGGCATCGAATCCGGCTTCGAGACCGACGATGTGGCGATCATCAGCGAACAGGACATTCTTGGCGACCGGCTGGTACGGCCACGACGCGCCGCCAGGCGCGCGGAGAATTTCATCGCCGAGGCGACCAGCCTCGCGCCCGGCGATCTCGTGGTGCATGTTGACCACGGCATCGGCCGGTTCGCAGGGCTGCAACCGATCGAGGCGGCGGGCGCCCCGCACGACTGCCTGGAAATTCATTACGCCGAAGGCGCCAAGCTCTATCTGCCGGTCGAAAACGTCGATCTCCTCTCGCGCTACGGCTCGGAGGAGGCAACCGTCGACCTCGACCGGCTCGGCGGCGGTAACTGGCAGGCACGCAAGGCGCGCATGAAGAGTCGCATCCGCGAGATCGCGGGTGAGCTGATTAAGATTGCCGCGGAGCGCCAGCTGCGCGAGGCGCCGCGCCTGACCGTCGGCCCTGGCGCCTATGACGAATTCAGTGCCGGCTTTCCTTATGAGGAGACCGACGATCAGCTGGCGGCCATTGACGCAACGATCAAGGACCTCGGCTCAGGACGGCCGATGGACCGTCTCATCTGCGGCGATGTCGGCTTCGGCAAGACGGAAGTCGCGCTGCGTGCGGCCTTCATCGCCGCGATCGGCGGCAAGCAGGTCGCGGTGGTCGTGCCGACGACGCTGCTGGCGCGCCAGCACTTCAAGACGTTTTCAGATCGGTTCCGCGGATTTCCCGTGAATATCGCGCAGGCCTCGCGACTGGTTCCGGCGGCTGAGTTAGCCAAGGTGAGGGCGGGCCTCGCCGACGGCATGATCGATATCGTGATCGGCACTCATGCGCTGCTCGGTAAGAATGTGACGTTCAAGGATCTGGCGCTGCTTGTGGTCGACGAGGAGCAGCATTTCGGCGTCGCGCACAAGGAAAAGCTCAAGACGTTGCGTTCGGAAGTGCACGTGCTGACGCTGACCGCAACGCCGATCCCGCGCACGCTGCAACTGGCGCTCACCGGCGTGCGCGATCTGTCGATCATTGCGTCGCCACCGGTTGACCGTCTCGCCGTGCGCACATTCGTCTCGCCATTCGATCCGATCACGGTGCGCGAGGCGCTGCTGCGCGAGAAGTACCGCAGTGGCCAGGCCTTCTATGTCTGCCCGCGCATCGAGGATCTCGCCGGCGGCAAGGATTTTCTCGACAAGAACGTGCCGGAAGTGCGGGTCGCGGTCGCGCACGGCCAGATGCCGCCGACGGCGCTCGACGACATCATGTCGGCCTTCTACGACGGCAAATACGATGTGCTGCTCTCGACCACGATCATCGAATCCGGTCTCGATATTCCGACTGCCAATACGCTGATCGTGCATCGTGCCGACCGATTCGGCCTGGCACAGCTCTATCAGCTGCGCGGGCGGGTGGGGCGTGCAAAGCTGCGTGCCTACGCGCTGCTCACGCTGCCGGCGCAAAAGAAAATCACGCCGCAGGCCGAACGCCGGCTGAAGGTCCTGCAATCGCTTGACACGCTGGGGGCAGGCTTTCAGCTTGCCTCGCACGACCTCGATATTCGCGGCGCCGGCAACCTGCTCGGAGAGGAGCAGTCGGGTCATATCAAGGAAGTCGGCTTCGAGCTTTATCAGCAGATGCTGGAGGAGGCGGTCACGAGCCTCAAGGCGGGGATTGTCGCGCCGGTCGCCGACCGCTGGTCGCCGCAAATCACCATCGGGGCGGCTCTGCTTATTCCCGAGGACTACGTCGCCGACCTGTCGGTGCGGCTGTCGCTGTACCGGCGGCTCGCCGACATCGACGACGAACGCGACATTGACGTCGTTGCTGCCGAACTTGTGGATCGGTTCGGTAAATTGCCGCAGGAGGTTGAACATCTGCTGCAGGTGGTGGCGATCAAGGCGCTCAGCCGCCGCGCCAAGGTCGAGAAGGTGGAGGCGGGACCGAAAGGCATCGTGCTATCGTTCCGCGACAATATCTTTGCCAATCCGGAAGGGCTGATTGCCTTCATTCGCGAGCAGGGCTCCGGAGTCCGCATGCGCGCGGATCCGAGGAACCCCAAGGGCCAGCAGCTGGTGTTCTTCGACGAGTGGCCGCGTCCCGAGGATCGCCTGAAGGGTACTGCAGCCGTGCTGCGGCGGCTTGCTAGCATCGCAGAGCAGGCCAAGGCCGCCTGACACTCAGTGCGGCATGCGCAGGACCGGCTTGATGGTCCTGCCGGAGGCCGATTCCTCTGCGGCGCGATTGATCTCGGCGAGCGGATAGTACGTGATCATCTTCTCGACCGGGAAACGGCCGGCAATGATGTGATCGACGAGCAGGGGGATGAACTCCTGCGGCACGCTGTCGCCCTGGATTACACCACGCACGGTGCGGCCGTTCTGCAGGAACGGCATCTCGAATGATGTCTCGGTTCCCTTGCGCGCGCTGCCGAGCAAGACGCAGGTGCCGGCCGGCATCAGGCAGTCGACCGCTTCGCGGAACACGGACGGAAGCGCCGATGTCTCCAGCGAATAGCGCGCCCCAAGCCCGGTGATTTTGCGGATTTCGTGGACGACATCGGTACGGTTTGCGTGGCTGATGGTGTGCGTCGCGCCGAGCGTCCGTGCCAGTGCAAGCCGGTGCTCATGCACATCGAGCGCGATGATGGGGTCACAACCGGCAATCTTCGCCGACATCAGGCCGGACAATCCCACGGCGCCGACGCCGAACACGACGAAACTGTCGCCCGCGCGCGGCTTCATCACGTTGAGCACCGCGCCGGCGCCGGTCTGCCCGCCGCAGGCGAGCGCACAAACGTGGTCGATTGCCGCGTCGCTGCGGACTTTCACCGCATAGCGTTCGTTGGCGATGGTGAAATTGCCGAACGAAGACTGCTGGAAAAAGGCGCTGTAGACCGGCTTGCCTTCCTTCGAATGCAGCGTCGAGCCGTCGGCGCGGGTGCCGTTCATCTTCAGGTCGAAGGCATGCAGGCAGTAGCTCGGCCGCTGCGACTTGCAATTCGGGCACTCGCCGCACCAGGGATAGGCCATCGCTACATGGTCGCCCGACTTGAATCTCGTGACCGCCTTGCCGACCCCACGTACGATACCGGCGCCCTCGTGGCCGAACACCTTGGGAAACTTGGTCGGATAGTAGGCGTCGCGGCCGTGCAGGTCGGTGGCGCACATGCCGCTGGCCACGACTTCGACCAGCAGTTCGTCGCTGCGCGGATCGCAAAGATCGAGTTGTTCGACGTTGAACGGTCCGGAGCGCTCATGCACCACGGCGGCGGTGATCTTCATGAGCGACCTCGGAACTATTCGGCGGCGTCGACCGCCTCGGACAGGCGTGCGATAGCTTCAGCCAGTTCTTCCGGTGCTTGCGCGCCCGAGATCGCGAACTTTCCTCCAAGGATGAAGCAGGGCACGCCTTGAATGCCCGCCTCCTTGGCTGACAATGCTTCGCGCTCGACCTCGGCGACGTCCTTGTCACTCGCGAACGCCTCGCGGACATCCTCGGCGTCAAGGCCGATGTCGGCGGCGGCTTGCGCTAACACGGCGTGGTTGGTGAGATCGGCGCCTTCGGTAAAATACAGGTCCATCAATTTTTGCTTCATCTCGGCGGCCTTGCCGATGCCGTCCGCCCAGCGGATCAGGCGATGGGCGTCGAGCGTATTGGGCTGCCGGCTGATCTTGTCGATGGCGTAGGTCAGCCCTTCGGACGCCGCCGCGGCGCGGACGCGCTGCGCGATGCCGTTGTAACGTTCAGGCGAGCCGAACTTGGTGGTCAGATATTCCTCGCGCGAGATGCCTCCGCGCGGGATCCAGTCGTTCAAAAAGTAGGGGCGGTAGTGCACTTCGACCGGAATGTCGGGATTGAGCGCGATCGCTTTCTCGAGCCGGCGCTTGCCAATAAAGCACCACGGGCAGACCACGTCGGAAACAA
>JBEVFG010000064.1:0-2778 GCA_040512415.1 Pseudolabrys sp.
TCACAGGCGTCACCGCTCGACATATTGAAGCAGCGCCAGCAATCCTTTCAATAGATCCACCGGCGATGGCGGACATCCGCGAATGTGCAAGTCAACGGGAATGACGTCTCTAACCGCTCCCTCGACCGCATAGCTTCCGGCAAACACCCCGCCGTCTGCCGCACAAGAGCCGACGGCAATGACCCATTTCGGGTCAGGGGTAGCGTTGTAGGTACGTTCCAGCGCCTCCCGCATGTTCTTGGTCACGGGCCCGGTCACCATGAGCACATCGGCATGGCGTGGCGAGGCGACAAACCGCAGTCCAAAACGTTCGAGGTCATAGAACGCGTTGTTCAGGGCGTGAATTTCCAGCTCACATCCGTTGCAGGAGCCGGCATCAACCTGGCGAATTGACAACGAACGCCCGAGCTTGATTTGAGCCGCTCTGTTGACGCTTTCTGCAAGTTCGGCGAGTGCGGTCTCGTCCGCCGCCGGCGGACGCTCGGTCAGCGATCCCTGGACAATCCCTTCGAACAGGATCTTGCGCATCTTACAGGTCGTGCCCCGAGTAAGAACAGTTGAACGACTTGTTACAGAGCGGAAAGTCGGCGACGATATTTCCCTCGATTGCCGCTTCCAGCAGCGGCCATTGGAACCACGACGCGTCGCGTAAATGGCAACGCGCAACCCGACTATTCCCATTGATCCTGAGCCACACCAGAACGTCGCCGCGGAAAGCTTCGGCGAATCCCAGGCCCTCGCAAGATTTCGCCCTCCCGAGCGGCGCCTTGATCGCGCCGGCCGGAACTGCGCCGAGAATTTGCTCGATGAGCGACAGGCTCTGCTCGACCTCGCGGATGCGGAGCCAGACGCGCGCGTTGACGTCACCCTCGTCCCGCACCGGCACTTCGAACGACAGCTTGTCATAGGGTGCGTAGGCAAGCGCGCGCCGGGCATCGAAGGTCCGGCCGGATGCACGGCCGACGTAGCCGCCGGCCCCGAACTGCGCCGCCAATTCAGGCTTCACAATCCCCGTGGTCACGGTCCGGTCCTGCAGCGAAGCGGTGTTGTCGTAGAGCTCAATCAGGTCCGCAAAAACGCCGCGCACCGCGGCGACCAGGGCCGCAGCCTCCGCAAGACCCTTCGGCGCGATATCGCGGCTGAGCCCGCCGGGAACGATCACATCCATCATCAACCGATGGCCGAAACCGGCTTCGGCCGCGCGCAATGTGCGCTCGCGCAGGATGGCGCATTGCGCCTGCATCAGTGCAAACGAGGCGTCGTTGCAGATCGCGCCGATATCTCCGAAATGGTTGGCCAGACGTTCGAGCTCGGCCATCAATGCCCGCAGATAGCTCGCGCGCAACGGCGCCTTGATCTGCATCGCGGCCTCCGCCGCCTGCGCAAATGCGAATGCGTAAGCGACGGTGCTGTCGCCGGAGGTGCGTGCCGCGAGCCTGGCAGCCTGCTCAAGCTTCGCTCCCTGCATCAATGACTCGATGCCCTTGTGCACCCAGCCGAGGCGCTGCTCCAGCCGTACCACGTGTTCGCCGTTCGCCGTAAAACGGAAATGTCCCGGCTCAATGATGCCGGCATGCACCGGCCCGACCGGAATCTGGTGTAACCCCTCTCCCTCGGCCGGGAGAAAATCGTAGGAAACTTGCCGGCGCGCGGCGGCTTTTTTGCCCAGCGGGTGACGAACGTCCCAGAAGCCGAGATCGAGCCACGGCCGCGTGTCGGGCGCATTCACCGCTTCAAGGCCGAATAAATCGCTGATCGCACGTTCCAGCCTGATCGCCGGCGCATGCCGCGCGCCGACGCTCGGATATTTGCCGGACTTGCAGACGTAGCTGATGACCGCCGCCTCGCCGGCCGGTTCATCGAGCAGTGCCATGTGGACCATCGGCGCATCGCCCCACAAGCCAAGCAAAACCAGGCGGCCTGTTGCGAGCTGGTCGATCGCCTGGCGCCAGCCCTCGTCATTTACCTGAGCACGGGGCCAAGGCCGGTGCCGATCGGCCACGTCGCTGTGCGTTATGGTGTCGAGAATCGCCATGGCTAGCCCAACAGCCTCGCGACATTCTCAAAGCCCTTCACCAACGGCGCGGGCATATAAATGCCGGCCATGAACACCAATGCCAGGTGCACGAACATCGGCACATAGGATGCTTCGGCCTTGGCGGTCGGGCCGCGCGGCTCCCCGAATGCAATCGTATTGAGCCGCAGGAACAAACCACCGAGCGCGACCAGAATGCCGAATGCCAGGATGATGGCCAGCCAGGGTTCGCGCGCGAAGGTCGAGCTCACCACCAGGAATTCGCTCATGAAGATGCCGAGCGGGGGCAGGCCCGCAATCGCCACGACGCCCAATACCAACCCCCAGCCGAGGACCGGATTGGTCACGGTGAGACCGCCCATGTCGGCAATCTTCTGCGTGCCCTTGACCTGCGCGATGTGACCAACGGCAAAAAAGATCGCCGACTTGGTCAGCGAATGCATCGTCATGTGCAGAAGGCCGGCAAAGTTCGCCAGCGCGCCGCCCATGCCGAAGGCGAACACGATGATGCCCATGTGCTCGATCGACGAGTATGCGAACATGCGTTTGATGTCGCGGCGCCGGTAAAGCATGAAGGCCGCGAAGAGGCAGGAGATCAGGCCCATGATCACCATCAGCGGACCGGGCGCGATCGCTTCCGGATTGAGTGCGAGCAGCATCTTGAAGCGCAGCAGCGCGTAAAGCGCGACATTGAGCAGCAAGCCGGAAAGCACCGCGGAAATCGGGGTTGGCCCTTCGGCATG
>JBEVFG010000065.1:0-2940 GCA_040512415.1 Pseudolabrys sp.
TACGCGCAGCCTCGGCATTGTCGACGATGGCCTGACGGCGTTTGTCCTGCTTGATCTCGCTAGCACGCTTGAGCAGCGTTTCGAGGTCGCCATATTCGCCGATCAGCTGCGCCGCGGTTTTCACGCCGATGCCCGGGACGCCGGGCACGTTGTCGGATGTGTCGCCGATCAGCGCCTGGACCTCGATGACCTTGTCCGGCGGCACGCCGAATTTCTCGATGACCTCGGGAATTCCGATGCGCGCGTCCTTCATCGTGTCGTACATGAGCACGCGGTCGTTCACGAGCTGCATGAGGTCCTTATCGGACGATACGATTGTTGCGGTTGCGCCGGCTTCGCAGGCCATCCGTGCATAAGTCGCGATCAGGTCGTCGGCTTCGTACCGTGCTTGTTCAAGGCACGGAATCTCGAAGGCGCGAACGGCGTCGCGAATGAGAGGTAACTGCGGAATTAGGTCATCGGGCGGGGGCGGCAGATGCGCCTTGTACTCTTTGTACATCTCGGTGCGGAAGGTTTTCTCGGATTTGTCGAAGACTACCGCCAGATGCGTCGGCCGCTCGTCCGGCTTCATTTCCTTGAGCAGCTTCCACAGCATGTTGCAGAAGCCATAAACCGCATTCACGTGCGTGCCATCGGGCGCGCGCGGCTCGAACCTGATCGCATGATAGGCACGGAAAATGTAGCCGGAGCCGTCGACGAGAAAGACGTGATCGCCTTTTTTTACAGGTCGCGCAGTCGGCGAGGTGGCCGTGGATTTTTCCGGCGAAACTTTGGCGGGCTTGGCAGTCTTCGATTTTGCAGGAGCAGGCATGGCCCGAATGTGGGCCGTTGCACTGTCTTTATCAATCCGCCTTCAGGGCGGCTGTGGACTTATTCAACGCGATCGCGGCTCTCGCGTCTCGATATCGGCTCTGCTATGGAGACGCCATCGGCTCGGCCGTAATAGGTTAACTACGCTGTGGGTGGATAAGTAAATGCGCGTCGCGATGATCGGCACCGGTTATGTCGGCCTTGTTTCAGGCGCATGTTTCGCCGATTTCGGGCTCGAAGTCGTTTGCGTCGATAAGGATAAGGAAAAGATTGCTGCACTCACGCGCGGTGAGGTTCCGATTTATGAGCCGGGCCTCAACGATGTGGTTGCGATCAACGCGCGCGCTGGCCGCCTGAAATTCACGACGGAACTCAGCGGGGCGGTGGCCGAAGCTGACGCAGTATTCATTGCGGTCGGTACGCCGTCGCGTCGTGGCGACGGCTTCGCAGATCTCAGTTTTGTCTACGATGCCGCGCGTGAGATCGCCCGCGCCCTCGACGGATTTACCGTTGTCATAACAAAGTCGACGGTTCCCGTCGGTACCGGCGATGAGGTCGAGCGCATCATCCGCGAAACCCGGCCTGACGCCGACTGTGCCGTCGTGTCCAATCCCGAGTTCCTCCGCGAAGGCGCTGCCATCCGCGATTTCAAGCTTCCCGATCGTATCGTCATCGGCACCACCGATACCCGCGCGCGCGAGTTAATGAGCGAGCTGTACCGACCGCTTTATCTCAATCGTTCGCCGATTCTGTTCACCGGACGCCGCACAGCCGAACTGATCAAGTATGCCGCCAACGCGTTTCTTGCCACGAAGATCACCTTCATCAACGAAATTGCCGACCTTGCGGAGAAAGTTGGCGCCGACGTGCAGGAAGTCGCGCGCGGCATCGGGCTCGACAATCGGATCGGATCAAAATTCCTGCACGCGGGGCCGGGCTACGGCGGATCCTGCTTTCCCAAGGATACCGTTGCCCTGATCAAGACCGCGCAAGACCATGCGTCGCCACTTCGCATCGTGGAGGCGGTTGCCGCCGTGAACGATGCGCGCAAGCGCGCGATGGCACGCAAGGTTTCAGCTGCGCTCGGTGGTGACGTGCGCGGAAAAACCGTGGCCGTCCTTGGACTGACATTCAAACCGAATACCGACGACATGCGCGAGGCGCCGTCAATTCCGCTTATCACGGCGTTGCAGGACATGGGTGCCAAAGTGCGTGCGTATGACCCGGTCGGTATGGAGCAGGCCAAGAGCGTGATCGGTAATGTCACTTTTTGCGATGATGCCTATTCCTGCGCGAAAGGCGCCGCTGCGCTCGTGATTGTCACCGAATGGGAGCAATTCCGCGCGCTTGATTTCGACCGGCTGAAAATGATTATGGCGCAGCCGGTGCTCGTCGATCTTCGAAATGTTTATCAGCCCGACGAAATGTCCCGCCGCGGTTTCGCTTACGAGGGCATTGGACGGGTGCAGGACTAGCAAATGTGGGCAGCCTTGCCGTTCAATAGAAGTTGTTGTCCCCCGCGGAGGCGGGGGACACGCTAAAACGCCTTCGCTTCGCATTTCACCCGATGTTTGTGTTAGTGGGACCAACCGTTTGCGCGGGCGGTGAGGGCAATCGCTGTGGCAGCAAAATTCGACGCATCTTTGCCGATCGACGCGGCGCTCCCGGCGCTGAAGGCCGCGCTCGCCGACCGCAATGCCGCGGTTCTGGTTGCTCCGCCCGGCGCCGGCAAGACCACGCGGGTGCCGCTGGTTTTGCTCGAGGAATCATGGGCAAAGGATAAGAAGATTCTCGTCCTGGAGCCGCGCAGGCTCGCCGCGCGCGCTGCGGCCGCCCGCATGGCGGCGACCCTCGGCGAGCAGGTCGGCGACACCGTGGGCCTGCGCGTGCGGTTCGGCTCGCGGGTCAGCAAGCGAACACGGATCGAGGTGGTGACAGAAGGTATTTTCACGCGCCTTGTGATCGACGATCCATCGCTCGAAGGCGTTGCTGCGGTACTGTTCGACGAATTTCACGAGCGCTCGCTGGATGCCGATCTCGGTCTCGCGCTGGCGCGCGACGCGCAGCAGGGCCTGCGGCCCGACCTCAAGCTGCTGGTCATGTCGGCCACGCTCGACGGCGCGCGGGTCG
>JBEVFG010000066.1:0-5472 GCA_040512415.1 Pseudolabrys sp.
TTCGACGATTTGATGGAAAAATTCATAGGCATCCATTTTTTGCTCCAGCTGGCTCAAAGGTTCTGCGGATTGCATCAATTTTGCTGCAAAAATAGCGCCGGAAGTGTGTCCCGCGTTGAACCAACCGGCGCGGCTGTGGATCGGCAGCGGGGCCGGCGGCTCAAGTTCAGTAGTCATGATCCTTCCGTAATGTCCGTGTCCACGCCAGTCAGCGCGATCGATCCGTCGTTGATCGCAAGCTCCGGCGCAAAACCGAGCCGAGCCGAATTCTTTCAGACCAAGACAGAACGCATCTAAGAACTGAGGGTACTCCCCTTCTGCTCTGGTGTTGACGCCAGCGCCCGCTTGTAGAGTGGGTCGGCATCGGCGTAGCGACCCTCTTCTTTGTAGACCCCTCTGTGGCGCTGGCACTGAACGATCTGGCCGAACTCGCCAAATGCGACATGGACAGACCGATTTTACTGCGGTGCACACACACCTGACCCGCCTGGGTTCTCTTGGCTGGTGCGTTAGGATGGAGCAAGGAGTAAACTTGCATTGCTGAGGGGCTGTCCCAATTGGGGAGGTCCGAGAATGTGTGACTACAATCTCCACAGCGTCAAATCACGGCTGGCGAAAGTTAGCGATAAGCTCACCACGCACGATTTTGGTACGGGCAGGCGAGGGTTCGCAGCATCCGAAGACATGAACTTTGCCCGCAAACACCAGCATCCTTTGCAGTGCATCATGGAGAAGAAGTGATTCTGGGAGATAGCGTCCAATACAAACGATGAGAAATGGAAATGCCTACGTTTTCGCGCAGCCTTGAACAGTCGCTCCATCGCGCCTTGGCGCTGGCCAATGAGCGGCACCACGAATATGCGACGCTCGAGCACCTTCTCCTGGCGCTGATCGAAGACCAGGACGCCGCAGCGGTCATGCGCGCGTGCAATGTCGATCTGGAAAAGTTGCGGCGCAGTCTTATCGCTTATCTGGAATCGGAGCTGGACAATCTGGTCACCGACGGCGCGGACGATTCGAAGCCGACCGCCGGTTTTCAACGTGTCATTCAGCGTGCGATGATCCATGTTCAATCGTCCGGTCGCGAAGAGATCACCGGCGCCAATGTGTTGGTCGCGATTTTCGCTGAACGCGAGAGCCATGCCGCGTATTTCCTGCAAGAGCAGGACATGACGCGCTACGACGCGGTCAATTATATCAGTCACGGCATCGCCAAGCGCCCAGGCATGTCCGAAGCACGGCCGGTGCGCGGCGCTGACGATGACGCGGACACCAAATCCGGCGACGAGCCGAAGAAGAAAGGCGACGCGCTCGATGCCTATTGCGTCAATCTCAACAAGAAGGCGCGCGAGGGCAAGATCGATCCGCTCATCGGGCGCGAGTTGGAAATCAGCCGCACCATCCAGGTGCTGTGCCGGCGGCAGAAGAACAATCCGCTGTTCGTCGGCGAAGCCGGTGTCGGCAAGACCGCCATCGCAGAAGGATTGGCGCGCCGCATCGTGCACGGCGAAGTCCCGGTCGTGTTGCGCAATTCGACCATCTTCCTGCTCGATATGGGCACGCTGCTTGCCGGAACGCGCTACCGCGGCGACTTCGAAGAGCGCTTGAAACAGGTGATCAAAGAACTCGAAGCCTATTCAGGCGCGATCCTGTTCATCGATGAGATCCACACCGCGATCGGCGCTGGCGCAACGTCGGGCGGCGCCATGGATGCATCCAATCTATTGAAACCGGCGCTGGCGTCCGGCACGGTGCGCTGCATCGGGTCGACCACCTATAAGGAATACCGGCAGTATTTCGAAAAGGATCGGGCGCTGCTCCGCCGCTTCCAGAAGATCGATGTCAACGAGCCGACCATCCCCGACGCCATCGAAATCCTCAAAGGGCTGAAACCCTATTTTGAGGATTATCACAAGCTCAAATATACCAGCGACGCGATCAAGGCGGCGGTCGAGCTTTCGTCGCGCTACATCCACGACCGCAAGCTGCCCGACAAAGCGATCGACGTGATCGACGAATCGGGCGCGGCGCAAATGCTGCTGCCGGAAAACCGACGCAAGCGGACTATCGGACTAAAAGAAATCGAGACCACGATCGCGACCATGGCGCGTATTCCGCCGAAAGCGGTCTCGAAAGACGATGCCGAGGTGCTCAGGAACCTCGAAGAGACGCTCAAGCGCGTGATCTATGGACAGCACAAGGCCATCGAAGCGCTGTCCGCTTCGATCAAGCTCGCCCGCGCCGGTTTGCGCGAGCCGGAAAAGCCGATCGGCTCTATCTGTTTTCGGGACCGACCGGCGTCGGCAAGACCGAGGTCGCCAGACAGCTCGCCATCGCCATGGGCGTCGAGCTGATCCGCTTCGACATGTCGGAATATATGGAGCGCCACACCGTCTCGCGGTTGATCGGCGCGCCGCCCGGCTATGTCGGCTTCGATCAGGGCGGACTCCTCACCGACGGCGTCGACCAGCATCCGCATTGCGTGCTCCTGCTCGACGAGATCGAAAAGGCGCATCCGGATCTGTTCAACGTGCTGCTCCAAATTATGGACCACGGCAAACTGACCGACCACCACGGCAAGCAAGTCGACTTCCGCAACGTCATCCTGATCATGACGACCAATGCCGGCGCCTCGGATATGGCGCGGGCGGCGATCGGCTTTACGCGTAATAAGCGCGAGGGCGACGACATGGAGGCGATCACGCGCTTGTTCGCGCCGGAATTCCGCAACCGGCTCGACGCGATCATCACCTTTGCGCATCTGTCGCCTGAGATCACCAAGATGGTGGTCGAGAAATTCGTGCTGCAGCTCGAAGCGCAGCTCGCCGACCGCGATGTCACCATCGAGCTGACCGATGAGGCGACCGAGTGGCTGATTGCCAACGGCTACGACGAGCTGATGGGCGCCCGGCCGATGGCGCGGGTGATCCAGGAGCACATCAAGAAAGCGCTGGCCGACGAGGTTCTGTTCGGCCGACTCAAGGGCGGCGGCCATGTCCGTGTCATCGTCGTCACCGATGAAGCCGGCAACAGCAAGCTCGGCTTCGATTACCCGGATGGGCCGGTCAAGCCGCGGCCGGAGAAGCTGCCGGAGCCCCGCCGCGCCAAGGCCAAGCGGCGCTCGCCGCCGAAACGTAAGCCGCCGGGCGGCGATGACGGTCCGCCGCGGCGCGGCATCGTTCCGAAAGTGCCGCTGGTAAAAGCTTAATGCAGTTTGCTCCGGCGGGTGGTCGAAAAGGCGCGCCGCCAATAAAATACTGTGGATCTGGAGTTATCCTCGCTGATTTTTCGCAATGTACCTACTCGACAGGCCGTCCTCAGGCCGGAGAGACCCACCGGTGCATTCTCGAGACCGAGTGGGCCCCGCCTACCGGCGGGAAATTTGCACCGGCGATGTTCTAAGCTCGAAGAAACCACGCCAGACTGCAGAACCGGGAGCGTCCGGCTAGAACGAAATAAAATCAGACTGGTCCTTTGCGTCAGAAATGACCTGAGATTGATCGAACAAAGGAGAAGGTCAGAGCTAGTGGCGAATTAAAAGAGCAGAAAGAGCAGGGAGGTTAGAATTCAGATTTTCGGCAATGATGGGAGCCGATACCGCTCGTCGGACTTGCCGGAATTCATTCAGAACTGGTCCGCGTCCGATGATGTTAGTTCCGACGGGGTCCAGCATCGAATAGCCGAAGCAACGCCAAAAGATCCTAATTTCATTTCCGCTATTGGGGGAAGAGGAGACATCCCGCAGATTTACGCTGACTTCCGAGTTTGACCCAAAGCGGACATGCAAATGCATGTTAATTTCGGCGCTAAAGATCCGCAGGATAGATGAGGGCCCCGGCCGATCCGGACCGTGCAGCTTCCGTTATATGCGCTGGCTCAATGTGGTCGTGACCGAGAATATGAAACACTGTCTTGCCATTTGCGATCAGGTAGTCTGATTTGATCCGCCGATGGCACCGCTACCATACCGCTTCCGCACACATAATCGCGCACGGGAAAGCATGACCCAATTCGCATAGTCTGTTCAGCCCAAGGCGAAAGGTCTCGCTTAAGGCGTAGTCCGCGTAGTTGTGAAAGCTCTGGTTTTGCCAAAACGCATTCACGGTTTCCGGTCGGTCGCGCTGGCGTCCGCGCAGGCCCCCGAGCGCGGCGCCAGCAGGCTCGTAGCGCACGTCGCGAGCAACGCGATGCCTGCGAAGATCAGAAAGAGAACGCGGTACGCCTGAGCGTTGGCGATGCTGGTTCCGACGACCCCACCGGCAAGCGAACCGCCGAAGATCTGGCCGATAATAAGAAAGATGCTGAGGAGTCCCACGGCCGTCGCGCGCATGTTCGCCGGGACCTCGCCGGTGACGATGTAGCGCGTGGGGGCACCCAGTAGTGCGCTAAAGCCGACTCCCGCCACTACCATCGAGAGAAGCGCAAGCGGCAGCGATGCTAGCGTCCCGCCGAACAGAGCGAGGCCGGCCGCAGTGCATACGGCTCCGGCCATTAAGACGATCCGGCTGCCGTAGAGGTCGAGCGCCCGTCCGGCGAGCGGCATGACGGCGACGAAGACGACCGCACCGACAGCCGCAACGATTCCGGCCAAAGCGTAGGAGAGGTGTTGGGCCGCCACGAGGGCCGCCGGCACGAAGAAGAGCGCACCTTCGAGCATGCCGATCAGCACCTCGAGCGTGTACGTTACCACCAGTTGCCTAGTACCGAACAGCGCAGGCGAGATCACGGGCTCGCGCGCGGCCCGCTCGACGGGGATCAGGGCCGCGAAAGCGATCAGCGCGACCGCGACCGCAGCGAGCGTCAGCGCGTTGCCGCCGAGCGTCTGCGCAGCGGCATCGAGCCGGGTTAGCCCGATCATGACGGCCAGCAGTCCGAATGCGAGTAAAGCGAGGCCTGCAACATCGAGCGGACCCCGCGTCCGCGCGGCGGCCGCCGGTACGTGCGAGCGCGATAGAACAATGACGATGAGCCCCAGGGGCACATTCGCCGCGAAGATCCACCGCCACGAGACAAAATGGGTCACGACTCCACCGAAGGTTGGACCGACGATCGCCGCCAGTCCCCACACGGCGCCGAGCAGCCCGAGCGCAGACCCGCGCCGTTCCAGCGGCACGCGATCGGCAATCGCGGCGACCGCGACCGGGAAGATGCCTCCCGCGCCTACAGCCTGAATCGCTCGCGCGACCAGAAACACAGCGAACGTCGGCGCGGCGATCGCGAGAACGCTGCCCGCCACGAACGTTGCCACGCATGCGATGTAGATCGGACGGCGTCCGTAGACGTCTGAGAGCTTCGTCATCACCGGGATAGAGACGACGTTCGCAAACAGGTAGAGCGTGAAGACCCAGGCGACGTCGCGCCCAGGAATCGCAAAAGAGTGCGCAAGCGCGGGCAGCGCCGGCGAAAGAACGCCGAGATCGAGCGCGCCGGCAAACACGCCCAGCGCGAGGGTGACGAGCAACGGGAGGTTCG
>JBEVFG010000067.1:0-2918 GCA_040512415.1 Pseudolabrys sp.
ACCACGGCGACGAACAGGCCGACATACTTCAAGAAAAGGCGGCTGCGGGTCTCGCGCCGCGGCGACGCATCGGCTTGATCCGGCACCGCGCGATCCGTCATTCGATCACCTCGTCGGCGCGGGTCAGCATCGCGGACGGCACGGAAATGCCCAGCGCCTTTGCGGTCTTGAGATTGATGACCAGCTCGAATTTCGTTGGCTGCTGGACCGGCAGATCCGCCGGTTTTGCGCCCTTCAGAATCTTGTCCACATACGGCGCCGCATTCCGGTATCTGTCCGCGAGACTCCCCGCATATGACATGAGGCCGCCTGCATCAGCGAATGCGCGATTGCCCGAGACCGTCGCAAAACGATGTTTCCGCGCCAGCGCGATGATCGGCGCACGCGGAAGCGTTGGTTGGACGACCAAAGCATCTACACCGCCACTGGCCATCCCTACGAAAATGGGTTCGAGATCCTGCGTTCCACCAAGCATAACGTCTTGAATCTCAAGACCGGCGGCTTTGGCTGACGCATGGATTTGCGCCAAAAATGACTTGGTAAAGGCGTTTGCCGGATCGGCAAGCGCCGCCACGCGGCGCGCGCCGGGAAGCATCTCCCGGATCAATTCGAGACTTTTTCCCGCAAGCTCGGCCATCGCCGCAGACAACCCTGTGACGTTTCCACCTGGCCTGGACAGGCTACTTATGAGCCCCGTTCCCACTGGATCGCCGGATGGGGCCATGACGATCGGGATTTCCGTTGTCGCACGCTTTGCCGCCTGTACGGCGGGAGTTTCAGAGGCGACGATAATATCGACTTTGAGATCAACGAGCTCCGCAGCCAGCGCAGGCAGACGATCCAACTTCCCTTCCGCCGAGCGATACTCGATCTGCATATTTTGACCGTCGATGTAGCCGAACTCCCGGAGCCCCTCCCAAAATACCCGCGAGAACGGTTCGCGCTTTTCCACCAATAACACGCCGAGCCTTGCGGGCCTTGTTTGCTGCGCGCGCACGACGAACGGCCACGCAGCCGCCGAGCCCGCGAGCACTACGATGAAATCGCGCCGTCTCATGCGATCACCCTATCGGCGCCGTCTCATAAGCCATTCCTCCACAAGGCCTTTAATCTGCGATGTTCTCCTTAGGCCCGCAAAACACTTCCGATTCGATCATGCGTGGCGCTCAACCCGCGAGTCGATTTCACTGCGCAGCATTCCGAAGTCGATCGGCTTGGTGAAAAGCGCATCGGCACCACTTTCCAACGCCTTGCGTTTGGTGTCGGCATCGCCATAGGCCGTAATCATGATGATGGGCACATCGGGTCGAACTGCTTTCGCTTTTGGCAAAAGCTCAAGACCGCTCATCCCAGGCATATTGATGTCTGACAGAATCAATATAAGCGAAGCGGCACCCGCATTGCTGATGCATTGCAATGCCGCAGGCGCGGATTGAGCAAATTCCATTGCAAATCGGCCGTCGCGAAGATCCCGCCGGAAGTGCTGCCGAAAAAGTGCTTCGACGTCCGGCTCGTCATCAACCACAAGAATAAGAAGTTGCACGCAGATCCTCCCTAATTTTCAAGCGTTGCGGCTTTACGCGGAAGTACAATTCGAAACTCCGTGTACTCGCCGGGCGCGGTATCGACTTCGATCGAACCGCAATGTTGTTTGACAATGATGTCGTGACTGATGGACAGGCCGAGACCTGTCCCCTCCCCAGCAGGCTTGGTCGTAAAGAACGGATTGAACATTTTTTCCTTCACCTCGGGAAGGATACCGACGCCGTTGTCGCGGATCGTGATTTCCACGCTGTCGCCGAGGTTCTTGGTCGTGGCCTCAAGCGTAGGCTCATATTCGCCTCCATTCATTGCCGCTTTGCGTTTGGCAGCTGCATAGAAGCCATTAGAAATCACGTTCAGAAGAACCCTGGTGATTTCCTGAGGGAAAAGGTCCACTTCGCCGGCGGCCGGATCAAAAGACCGCTGCAGGGTGATGTTAAAGCCCCGCTTCTCGGCGCGCGCCCCATGGTAAGCGAGGTTGAGACTTTCCTCGACGACGCTATTGATGTCGATCAATCGGTGCTCGCCCGAGCCCTGGCGCGAATGCAGCAGCATGTTTTTGACAATCGAGTCGGCACGCTTGCCGTGTTGCACGACCTTTTCGAGATTGCCCCGCAGCATGTCGGTAATTTCATTAACTTCGCTACCGGTCTTTTCGTCAAAATGGACGCGTTGCAGCGCCTCCTGCAGTTCACCAATCAGCTCCGCAGAGACGGACGAAAAGTTGTTGACGAAATTCAGAGGGTTTTTGATCTCGTGTGCGATGCCCGCGGTCAATTGACCTAGCGACGCGAGTTTTTCGGTTTGCACCAGCCTGTCCTGGGCGGTCCGCAGTTGTTCAAGCGACTTTGTCAATTCGCGCGTGCGCGCCTGCACGCTTTCGAAAAGGCGCACGTTCTCAATAGCGATTGCAGCCTGGTCGGCAAAGGTTGAAACGAGCTCGATCTGCTTGTCGGTGAACGGCTGCAGCTCAACGCGCGTCAACGCGAGAACGCCAATCGCTTTTCTTTCGCGCAGCATCGGTACCGCGAGAATAGTTTTAAATCCGCCCTTTTCTATCGCCTCGGAAAAGGTGTAGTCGGGATCGGCTCGAACGTCTGCGATGTGGACGGTACGACCCTCCAGGAGAGCGCGACCCGTTGCAGAACCGCGTTCCGTTGCGACCGGCCGATCCTTAACGAGTTCGACAAACTCCGGCGAAAATCCATGGCTTGCGGCACGAACGAAGACCCCGCCCTGCTCTCGTGCAATTGTACCCTGATCCGCTTCGCACAGCTGAGCAGCCGCTTCGACGAGCGTCTGCAGCACCATGTTTAGATCGAAAGCCGATCGGCTAATGACTTTGAGTACTTCGGCAGTAGCCGTCTGCTGCTGCA
>JBEVFG010000068.1:0-7169 GCA_040512415.1 Pseudolabrys sp.
TCGGCCGGGCGGGCAAACTCACTACAGGGTCTATATCGTGTCGGACGCCTTCAAGGGAAAGACCCGCATCGAGCGTCACCGCATGATTAATCAATCGCTTGCGGCCGAGCTTGCCGGCGGCGTACACGCTCTCGCCATCCATGCCTCCGCGCCCGGCGAAAGCGGAAACTAGCCGGCCTTCGCCGGTTGCGTTCGCAGCAAAGGCTGAATGCGCAACGCAGTGATACGGTTGCGCGCGCGGCGCAGCACACGAAAGCGGAATCCGTGGAACGTGAAGCTCTGGCCGACTTCTGGAATCGAACGCGCGTCGTGAATAACCAGCCCGGCGATGGTCGTCGCCTCCTCGTCGGGCAAATTCCAGTCCATAACTCGATTGAGATCGCGGATTGGCACAGCACCGTCGACATTCACCGATCCATCCGGCTGGCGCCGGACACCGGGTATTGCCACATCATGCTCGTCGGTAATGTCGCCGACGATTTCCTCCAGGATGTCCTCGAGTGTCACCAGGCCTTCCACTTCACCGTACTCGTCGACGACCAGCGCGAACGGCGTCTTGCGCCGGCGGAAGGCCTTGAGCTGTTCCGAAACCGGACGCGTATCCGGCACGAACCAGGGCGGAGTCATCAGCGATGCGATGTCAACCTTCGCGGCATCGCCATCCACGGCATGCAATGCGCGCAGCAAATCCTTCACATGCAATATGCCGACAATGTTCTCCGGATTGCCGCGCCACATCGGCAGGCGCGTCACCGGTGAGGCAATCACAGCATTCACGATATCTTCGGCTGAATCGTCGGCATCGAGGGTGACCATATTGGTGCGATGAATCATCACATCGGAGACAGCAAGTTCACGTAGATCCAGCACGCCGCCGAACATGTCACGGTCTAGACGCTCCACGTCACCTTCGCGATGGAGGAGATCGACGGCCCCGCGCAACTCCTCGCGGGCAGAGAGGATCGCCTGATCCTCTCCAACGTCCATGCCGAAGCGCGCGAGAATCCAGCAGACGAGTTTTTCGATCCAGATCAGGATTGGCCCCAGCAGCCGCACCACCCATTGCATCGGCTTTGCAACCGCGAGCGCGATGCGGTCAGGTGCGTTGAAGGCCGCGGTTTTTGGCAGCACCTCGGCGAACACGACAACCAGCACCGTCATCAGGGCGGTCGCATAGACCACGCCGGCATTCCCGAACCATGCGAGCAGAACGCCTGTCGCCAAGGCAGACGCGGCAATATTGGCCGCATTGTTGCCGAGCAGCAGCGCGCCGATGAGGCGCTCGCGCTGCTCCAATAGCCGGTTGACGATGGCGGCACGACGGTTTCCGTGCTTTTCCAGCCGCGACATGCTGGCACGCGACGACGCAGTCAGGGCCGTTTCGCTCCCCGAGAAAAAGGCGGAAAGCAGCAGACAGATCAGGACGACGACAAGTGACAGCCAGTCGTTCGCGGTCATCGATTATTTGAGCTTGTCCGTGAGGAACGCGCGCACCTCGGTGGCATCGACATTCTTTTCGATGAAAGCCTGGCCGATGCCGCGCACCAATATGAATGTGAGCGCGCCACGCTTCACTTTTTTGTCCTGAGCAATCAGTTCCATCAAAGTGTCGACAGGCGGAACGCCGCCGGGGACATCGTTTACATGGGTCGGCAAACCCACCGCCGCAAGATGCGCGGATGCCCGTGCGGCATCGGCCGCCGAAATGAGTCCCTTTTTCGCGGAAAATTCAAAGGCCAGCGCCATTCCCAGCGCCACCGCCTCGCCGTGCTGCAGCCGGTCGGAAAAGCCGCAGCCGGCTTCGAGCACATGACCGAAGGTGTGGCCGAGATTAAGCAGCGCACGCTCGCCGGTTTCGCGCTCGTCGCGCGCAACAATGCCAGCCTTGCCACGACAACACACCGCTATGGCGTGCTCGCGTGCGGCACCGCCGGCAAAGACATCCTGCCAGTTCTTCTCCAGCCAGGCGAAGAACGCGGCATCGCCGAGTAGCCCGTATTTGGCAACTTCAGCGTAGCCTGCGCGGAATTCCCGTTTCGGCAGCGTGTCGAGCAATGCCGAATCTGAAACGACCAAAACCGGCTGATGGAACGCGCCGACGAGATTCTTGCCTTGGCGCGAATTGATTCCGGTCTTTCCGCCAACAGACGAGTCGACCTGCGCAAGCAGTGTCGTCGGCACCTGCACGAAATCTAGACCGCGCCTGGCGGATGCAGCCGCGAACCCTGCAAGATCGCCAATCACGCCGCCGCCAAGCGCTACGACGAGATCGTTGCGTTCGACACGCGCGGCGATGATCGCTTCGCATACCTTTTCGAAGGTCGCATAGCTCTTGGAGCCCTCGCCTGCCGGCACGAGAATACGCGCACTGTCGATGCCCGCCGCCTTGAGCGCGGTCTCGGTTGCCGCCAGGTGATGCGCAGCAACCGTTTCATCCGTCACGATTGCGACCCGCGCGCCGGGCCGCAGAGTCTTGATACGCTCGCCCAAGCTTGAAAGCAGCCCACGGCCGATGACGATATCATAGGCTCGCGCACCGAGCGCGACCGGCACCACGATGGGCTCGCTTTGACGTAGCGGCGCCGTCATAACGGCTTCTCCGAATTCAAGCCGAGGCGCTTCGGAAGCTCGCCCATGATCTCGTCGATAATCGTGTCGTGCGGTTCGTCGCGCGACTGAATGATAATGTCGGCCTGGGCGTAAATCGGCTCGCGCGCGGGCAACAGATCCTTGATCTTTTCCACCAACGGCCGGTCGTTGCGTCGCTTTGTTCGCTTGAGCAACACATCGATGTCCGCCTTGAGCCAGATCGAAATGCCTTTTTGGCCGATCAGAGCGCGGGTCTGCGGATCCATGACGGCACCTCCGCCGGTCGCAAGCACCTGCGGACCGTTGTCGAGCAAACGCGCAATGACGCGCGCCTCGCCCGCGCGAAAGTAAGGCTCGCCGTGTTTCTCGAAGATTTCCGGAATGGCCATGCCCGCCGCACTTTCGATCTCCGTGTCGGCGTCAATGAAAGGAATTCCCAGCCGGCTAGCAAGCCTGCGGCCGATCGACGATTTGCCGGCGCCCATCATACCGACAAGCACAATCGAGCGGCCGCCGAGTGCGCGGACCACTGCCGATTCCAGCCCGCTTTCCGCAGGTTTTTGGATGGCACCGTTAACCATGCTAGGCTTCCGAAACGAATCCTCGGTTCCATATATCAGCTACCGCGCGGCCGGTCTTGCCAGCGGTTCGGGAACGTGGTCGTAACTCGCCGCAAATCGCCGCGGTCCATCCTCGACGGAAAGGTCATGCCGAGTCTTTTCAGATTTCTGGTGCTTTTCGGCCTGCTCGGCGGCCTGGCTTACGGTGCCGTGTTCTCGCTCGCCACTTTCGTCAAATACAAGCCACGCGAGATCATCGTGACTATTCCCCCCGACAAGTTTCTCAAGAACCACTGACGCCGGAAACGGGGCAAGGCGATGAGCCGCCGGCCAGGGGCATCCGACGAAGCGCTGATCGAACTGTTTCTCGACATGCTGGCCGCTGAGCGTGGCGCCGGCGAGAACACACTCGCCGCATATCGCAACGATCTCGAGGACCTGTCCGCCCACCTGCGTGCATCGCGCAGCACGATCGCGAACGCGACCACCGACAGCTTACGCAAGTTTCTTGCAAGTCTCGCCGAGCGCGGCTTCAAATCGTCATCGCTGGCGCGTCGGCTTTCGGCGGTGCGCCAGCTTTATCGCTTCCTGTACTCGGAGGGGAAACGCAGCGACGATCCCGCTGCAGTGCTTGAAGGACCGAAACGCGCGCGTTCGCTGCCGAAGGTGCTTTCGATCGCCGACGTCGACAAGCTGCTCAAGACTGCGCGCGCCAATAGCGATAACACCAAACAGCCGCCGCTTCAGCGCCTGCGCGCAGCGCGCCTTCTTTGCCTTCTTGAAGTCGTCTATGCGACGGGCTTGCGCGTGTCGGAGTTGGTGGCACTTCCAGCTGCCGCCGCACGCCGCGACCAGCGAATGCTGGTGGTGCGCGGCAAAGGCGGCAAGGAACGTCTGGTGCCGCTCAACAAGCAGGCCAAGCGCGCAATGGCCGAATACCTTGAATTGTGCGGCAAGGCTGAACGCGACAAGGAGTCAAAGTGGCTGTTCCCGTCTTTCGGAGAGCAAGGGCACTTGACGCGCCAGCACTTCGCACGTGAGCTCAAGACGCTGGGAGCCACCTGCGGAATTCACTCGTCACGACTTAGCCCCCATGTCCTGCGCCACGCCTTTGCCAGCCACCTGCTGCACAACGGTGCCGACCTGCGGGTAGTGCAAACACTCCTCGGCCACGCCGACATCTCGACGACGCAGATTTATACGCATGTGCTGGAAGAACGCCTGAAAACGTTGGTGCGCGATCTCCATCCCTTGGCGGACGGCTAGCCAAGAACGAACTTAAAAGCGAAATTAACCCACTTGCTTGACTAAGAGGCTTTCACCGCGTCAGGTCGCCCCGAAAAACACATTTGCCCGGACCCAATGCGCAGCTATCTCGATTTCGAAAAGCCGGTGGCCGAACTGGAGGCCAAAGTCGAGGAACTGCGCGCGATGGGCGAGAGCGGCGATGCCGTCGCCATCAGCGAAGAGATTGGCCGGATTGAGGCGAAAGCCGCGCTCGCCTTGAAGGACTTGTACGCCGAGCTCACGCCCTGGCAGAAAACGCAAGTCGCCCGACATCCTCAGCGCCCGCATTGCGCCGACTACATCAACGGGCTCATCACCAGCTTCACCCCTTTCGCCGGTGACCGGAAGTTCGGCGAGGACTCCGCCATTGTCGCTGGCTTCGGACGTTTCCGCGGCGAAAGCGTCTGCGTCATCGGCCATGAAAAAGGCGCCGACACCGAAAGCCGGATCAAGCACAATTTTGGCATGGCGCGTCCGGAGGGGTATCGAAAGGCCGTACGTCTGATGGAGATGGCTGATCGCTTCGGGCTCCCTGTCATCACCCTGGTCGACACCGCTGGCGCCTATCCCGGCATTGGCGCGGAGGAACGCGGCCAGGCGGAGGCGATCGCGCGCTCGACCGATGCATGTCTGTCGCTCGGCGTCCCGAACGTTGCGGTGATCGTGGGCGAAGGTGGGTCCGGCGGTGCCATCGCCATCGCGACCGCCAATCGCGTGCTGATGCTCGAGCACGCGATTTACAGCGTGATCTCGCCCGAGGGCGCCGCATCAATCCTCTGGCGTGATACGACCAAGGCCCAGGAGGCGGCGACCAGCATGAAGATCACCGCCCAAGACATGGTCCGGTTTGGGGTCATCGACAGCATCGTCTCGGAGCCCACCGGCGGTGCCCACCGCGATCCACAGGCCGCCATCGCAGTGACCGGCGAGGCGATCGCCAAAGCCTTGTCGGAACTGAGGGGACTAGACCGTGAGGCCGTGCGAAAACAGCGGCGCGACAAGTTTCTCACAATGGGCCGTGCCACCGTGTAGGATAGCGGGCGTTTACTTTTGCTTTACCATAGGGTTAGCGGTAGCCTGAGAAGGCGTAGATCGCCTTGCAGATGCCACATCTTAAGGATAACGATTATTCAATGAGGGGCCCGCCTCCTCGGGGAGTGGCACTTTTGAAACGACCTTTCGCTCGCACGCTGCTGGCGTCCGCGGCTGTTATTGCCGCTGTAGCCCTTGCCGGCTGTGACGCCGATAGCATTTCTCCCACGGGTCGCGCGCAGGCGCCACTTTCCGAAAAACTACTCGCCGAAATGACGGCGAAAAATATGGACAAGGACTCGCCGATCCTCGCCCGCATCTTCAAGGAAGAGGCGGAGATGGAGGTCTGGAAAAAGACCCGTGACGGCGAGTTCGCACTCCTGAAGACCTACCCGATCTGTAAATGGTCGGGCGATCTCGGTCCAAAGAAGAAGGTAGGCGACCGGCAGGCGCCCGAGGGCTTCTATACCATCACGCCCGGGCAGATGAATCCGAATTCCAATTACTATCTCGCATTCAACACTGGCTTTCCGAATGCCTATGATCGCGCCTGGGGCTACACCGGCTCCGATCTGATGGTGCATGGCGACTGCTCCTCGCGCGGCTGCTACGCGATGACCGACGAGCAGATTCAGGAAATCTACGCGCTCGCGCGCGAATCGTTTTTCGGCGGACAAAAGGCATTCCAACTCCAGGCCTACCCATTCCGCATGACCGCGATGAACATGGCCAAGCATCGCAACAATTCGAACTTCGCGTTCTGGAAAATGTTGAAGGAGGGCTACGACCACTTCAACGCATCGCACCAGGAGCCGAAGGTCGCGATCTGCGAGAAGCGCTACGTTTTCGACGCGGCCCCACCGGATGATTCAACCAGGCCGCTCTCGTTCAACGCGAAGAGCGCCTGCCCCGTCTATCAGCTCGACCCGACGATTGCTGACGCGGTGCACGAGGAGCGTCGGCAAGAGCAGCTTAAGATGGCGCAGTACATCGCCAGCGGCGTGTCGACCGTCGCATTCCGCGTCGGTGACGGCGGGATGAATCCGGTGTTCATGGCGAAGCTGCCTTCCAGCAGCGGTGACAATAACGGCCGCCTCTTTGAGCTCACGAGCGCGCCTTCCGTCGCTCCGGCTACAGTCCCCGGCGCGTTGCCGAGGACGCCCAATCGCGGCGCGGTGACCCTGGCCAAATTGCAATCGCCGCAGCAGCCAAGCGGGCCTGCCACCGTGGCAAGCGTTCCAATGCCGCATCCAGCACCGCAGCCCAAGGAGGGCGAGACGCCGGCCCAACAAAAGCCGACGTCGATCGCAGGCCTGATCGGCAACCTGTTCGGCGGGTCGAAATCAGAAGCTGCGCCCGCTCCACCGCCACCGCAAAAGGAACAGGTCGCGGCGCGTAGCACTGATCTCGCTGCAAAACCAAAGCAAGCTCCGGTGCACACGGCTTCCACGCCCGTGCGCACCGCATCGGCCGGGTCGTCGCCGTGGCCGAGTGAACCGGCGCCGTCGCCCGCGCCGAAACCAACCGCAGAGGCCGCGCCGGCGCCGAAGCCTGCTCCGGTTCAACAGCCGGCCAAAGTCGAGACGCCGCGTCCGGAAATTCGTACCGCCTATACGACCCCGCCTGCGAGCAACAACGGCCTGCTCGCCGGTGCCCAGCCGGTGGTCCCCACCGGCTCGTTCGAGACCCGCTGGTCGGGAA
>JBEVFG010000069.1:0-2983 GCA_040512415.1 Pseudolabrys sp.
TCGTGCCGGCAAGCGAGGTCATCCCGCTCGAACTTGCGGTCGAGGACGCGGTCAAGCTGATTGTGTCGGCGGGTCTCGTCGGCCCCGATCAGCAGCAAGAGCAATTGCGCAGGCTTGCGAAAAATAAATCGGCAAAGCCCGTGCCCGAGGAAGAGCCGGTCGTCTGACCGACGGCTCTGGTCATTTGAACGGGCAAAAGATCAACGAGGGGCGATTGTCGCCAAGAGGTCGTTGGCGAAGTTCCCCATCTCAATGCCTGCGGCGAAATCGAACTTATTGATGGAGACGAACACGGCCGCGTTTCGCGTCGGCGCGAAGGCGATGTAGCTGAACTCGCCCTGGAGGCCTCCCGCTTTTTGCAGGATGAACGGTTGATCGTCCCGCAGCATCATGCCGACCCAAGCAAGTCCCATCGCGTCCATATGCCCGGCATGGTCCAGACCGGATATGGTGTTCAGTCCATCGCGCGGCACGTATAGCGCGTGATCAAGGACGCGCGCCTCGGCGCCGTCTTTGCCGAAACGGTCAAGATGCCACTTCATCCAGCGCATGAGGTCGTTCGGAGTGGAATACAAGCCGCCGGAGCCGACAATGACAGGCCCAGTCGGCACCACCGGCAACGCCTCGCCGTCCGGCGCATGTCCGTGCATGAGCCGGCCTTGCTGCTCTTCGCTCGGTTCGAACACCGTGTCCTTCATGCCGAGCGGAGCGGTGACGTACTCCTTGAGGAGCTCGGGATAGGGCTTCTTGGCGGCGTGCGCCAGCGCAATAGCGAGAAGATCGAAACCGAAATTCGAATACATCACCGACGTTCCGGGCTCGAACAGGAGCGGGGTGTCCTTGATCCAGGCGGCGAAGGCGCCCGGCGTGATCGGCGCGAAGGGATCGCTGCCGGAGCCGGGCTCATGCGGCACCTCGCGCGGGAAACCGCCGGCATGAGTGACGAGGTCGAGCAAGCGAACCTCGGCGATGTTCGGGTCCTTGGCGTCGGCGAACTCCGGTGCGAACGCGACCAACGGCGTCGCGAGCTGGACTTTGCCCTCGGCGGCAAGATGCGCAAGCACCAGGCCGGTGAAGGGCTTAGTGATCGAGCCGATCCGCATGAGCGTGTCGCCGTCGGGCGGCGGGCTGCCGGGGCCGGCACGCTCGCCGAAGCCTTTCACGGAGACCTCGCCGTCACGAACGACAGCGATGACGAGAGCGGACACTTTGTGTTGGGCGAGGAACATCTCGCCTTCGAACCCGACCATCTCGTCGAGGAAGGGATCAGCTCGCGCGGTTCCAAACCCGTGCAAGCTCAAACCAAGAGCGAATATGAAGGTGAGAGTCTTCTTCTTCATCTCGTTCGCAGTCCGCAAGAAATCATGGAGGTCCCACCAGAATGGAAAATTTCGGATGACGCGAAAGGCTCAGCCCCGCATGCCCCCGGCAATAAGTCCGTGGCCGTCAACGATCTGCGCGGCTCGCCGCGGATCGACATCCGTCGACAAGACGCCTTCCTCGTGGCTGCCGCCGAGCACGATCCCATCGCTACGGGAAACATATAGAGGTCGAGAACGGGGTCGAGATACGCATAGGTGATCTCCGGCTGCGGCTTCAGCACCGTAAGCTGGCCTTTCATCGGCACGAGCTCGTCATCGCCGAAGAGCGCTTTGGCGCCGAGGCCGGTGGCATTCACAACGATCGGTGCATCGACCGCCTGTAGCTGCTCCTTGTCAGCGAAGGACTGGACTTCGATCGCGCCGCCGTGAGCCCTAACGTCTTCGACCAGCGCCGGCATGAGGGTGTTGGTCTCGGCGATCAGGGTCTTGAAGCGGCTCGCGTAGGCCGAGGGGAAGGAATGCTCGCCGGGCCCAAAGATCTCGAACGGAAAGAGCTCAGGCGTGAGGGCGAAATCCCAGGAGGCTTCAATCGGCTGGGCGCCAAGCATGTACATGTCCGTCGGCCGCACGCCGTAGCGCGCGCCGGGAAGGTTCTGGAAGTAACGAAACGCGAAGCGGACGGCTTCGGCGATGCGACGTGCGTTCTCATCGGAATGGTGGTCGTCGTTAACGATTTCCGTGACGCCGAAGGCTCCGGCGGCGACATCGGAGGTCGTGTGCGGCGGTAGGTCGGCAGCATAGATCGCGACCTCGAAGCCGCGATCCTGCAACAAGCGCGCCGTGGTGAGGCCAATGACGCCGCAACCGATCACCGCGGCTTTGCGATGCGGCGTCGCGAGCGCGAGCTTGGCGGCCATGTCGGCGGTTCCCCAGGACAGCGTCACCCCGCAGCCCCCATGCCCGTAATTGTGGATGAGGGTCTTGTCCCCGAATGGCTCAGCCTTCACGACAAAACCGGAAGGACGGAAGGGCCGTAGTCCCACCGCCTGTCGCAGCACGAGGTCGGGCGCCACCTTCAGTCGCGGAAGCGGAGTTTGCGTTTGCCCCGCCTTGCCTGTCACCGGCAAAGCTATGCCAGACATTGCCGCCGCGCCTAGCATCGCCGTGGACTGGTGCAAAAACTTGCGCCGCGAAATCGCCGGCACCGTGCCCTCCACCCGCAGATAAAATTTAACCCGACGCCACCCTACTACGGCTGATCGAAGGCGGGAAACCCCACTGCCCGCTAAGGATGAATGTCACCCGGCCCGCATCAGCTTGATCGCGTCGTCACGCTCGAAAAGATAGAGCAGGAGACGCAAACGCGCGGCGTCGTCGCCCTTGAGCTCGGGATCGCGCGAAAGCGTGAGCCGGGCTTGGTCGCGCGCCGCTTCGAGCAGGGCCTGATGCGCGGGCAGGGCGGCGATGCGGAACAGCGGCAATCCGCTCTGCCGCGTGCCGAGCACCTCGCCTCCGCCGCGAAGCCGCAAATCCTCCTCGGCGATCACGAACCCGTCCTCGGTGCTGCGCATCACGTTCAGCCTCTCGCGCGCCGTGTCCGACAAAGGCTGGCGGTAGAGCAGGATGCAAGACGATTCTTGCGCGCCGCGGCCAACTCGGCC
>JBEVFG010000070.1:0-6850 GCA_040512415.1 Pseudolabrys sp.
CTAGCGGTGCGCGCACAGCAATCAACGCTTCCCGCAATCGGGTTTCTGTCCAGTGCTTCGTCGACTGCGTTTGCGCATCGTGTGGCAGCATTCAAAGAAGGACTTGGGCAGTTCGGCTTTGTAGAAGGCCAGAACGTTGTCATCAAATATCGCTGGGCGAACGGCCAATATGATCGATTGCCCGAGCTGGCCGCCGATTTAGTTCGCCAACAGGTGGCCGTGATTGTTGCAAATGGCCCTGCGGCTTTGGCAGCCAAGGCGGCGACTACAACGATTCCGATTGTCTTTCTGACAGGGTTCGACCCGGTCCCGTTTGGTCTCGTCGCTAGTCTGAACCGGCCTGGCGGTAACCTCACGGGCGTGAGCAACTTGAATGTGGAGCTGGGGCCGAAACGCTTAGAGCTGCTGCACGAGCTGGTCCCCACGGCGACCGTTGTGGCAGTCTTTATCAATCAAACCAATTCTAATGCCGAGTCTCAAACCAGAGACCTACAGGCGGTGTCTCGCAGGCTTGGTCTGAAACTTCATGTCCTGCAAGCGAGCACGGAACGCGATTTCGAAACGGCGTTCGCAACCTTGGGCCAACTGCAAATAGGCGCGCTTATGTTTGGCACCGATGGATTTTTCATTAGCCAGAGCGAACGACTCGGCGCGCTGACCGTCCGCTACGCGGTGCCGGCAATCTTCCAGAATCGCGAGTTCGCCGCAGCCGGCGGCCTGATGAGCTACGGAGGCAGCGATATCGACGCTAATCGTCTGATGGGCATCTACGCCGGCCGCATACTCAAGGGCGAGAAGCCGGCCGACCTGCCGGTCGTTCAACCCACCAAAGTCGAGCTGTTCATCAATCTAAAGACCGCTAAAGCACTCGGCATTAGCTTCCCGCTTCCGTTGCTCGGCCGCGCCGACGAAGTGATCGAATAGACGTGATGTCCGCTATTGGCACTTAGCGGACATTCAATTTGCACCCACTAATGTTCGCTTTTGCAGGTAAAGTTGCGCAATGCGATACTTCTCGTGCGGTATCGGGTAATTTTTAGCTTATCCGGCCGCAAAGAAACGCGATGAACAATCCAGAGCTTGGACAAATTGGGAGTCCCGCCGTTCGCGCCGCCGCAAGCGCTACAGTTTTGGTCGAGTTTATCATCGTCGGCACGGTTTTCTTTGGTCTGGTCAAAGCCGGGCTATCATTGCCTTCGCCCGTTGCGTCACCGTTGTGGCCGCCCACCGGATGTGCGCTCGCGGCCTTCCTCCTACGCGGTTATAGGATCTGGCCGGCGATCCTAGCGGGCTCGCTGTCTTCCTATCTCCTCTTTGGCGGCGCATTATTGCAATCGAGCTCGATTGTGGCCGGAACGCTGCTTGCAGCACTCGCGGGAGCGTTCCTGATCAGCCGCTGGTCGGCTCCTGAGACCCTGTTCGCGACCCCACAGAGCGTGGCGAAGTTTTCATTCATCTGCTTTATCCCCACTGCGGTGATCAGCTCGATATTCGCAGTCGGGTCTTCCGCGCTCGCGAACGGGACCAATCCATCCGACGCTGCGGTCACCTGGATTTTCTGGTGGCTTGCAGACGGGACGGCGACACTGATCGTCGCTCCAACTATCGTGCTCTGGGCGATGACGCCTCTCGCGTCTTTTTCCAAGTGGGATTTTCTGGAAGCGCTTGCCGTTTTCGTTCTTACGGTGGCCATCGGCTTCCTTGCTTTCAGCCCTGCCGTCGGAATTGACCTAACGAACGCCGAATTCAATCACGCGGTTCCCTACCGGTCATTGCTCGGATTTCTCGTCTTGCTACCTTTGATGCGGGCCGGCTTGCAAGGCAATCAACGCAACGTTTCTGCGGCTGCACTCAGTTTTTGCGGGATGGCGGCCTGGGGCGTTGCAGCGGGCAGCTTCCCCTTGGCCAAAACGGATTTCAGTGCAGCGCAGTTATTGCTGCTGGCGGTGTCAATTGGCGTTTCGTTGCCACCGCTCATTTTGGCCGCCACTATTGCCAGACACCAAGGACTGGAAGTCAATTTGCTTTCGGTGCAGGACCAGCTGCGGCACGATCTTGAAGAAACGAATTCGGAGCTCGATAGGGCGAGGCGTCATTTCGAAATATTGATTGAAGGCGTCGTCGACTATGCGATCTTCGTGCTCGACACAGCGGGACGTGTTGCCAGCTGGAACGGCGCCGCGCAAAAAATCATGGGCTATACCGCTGACGAAATCGTCGGAAAACACTTCGGGATATTTTATCGACCTGACGAGCGCCGCGCAGGTGAGCCGAACCGGGCGCTGGAGCTGGCTATCCAGAAAGACAAGTGCGACGTTGAGGGCTGGCGGATCAGAAAGAATGGCACGCTCTTTTTCGTGACGGGGTCAATTTCGTCGATCCGCGATGACAGCGGCGCCCTGCTCGGTTTCGCCAATGTCCTGCGGGATGCGACCGAGCGGCGGGACGCACACGAGAAGCTGGTGCAGGCCCGCGAACAACTGGCGATGGCGCAGAAAATGGAGGCCATCGGCAAACTGACGGGCGGCATTGCTCACGACTTCAATAATCTGCTGATGATTATCGGCGGCAATGCGCAGACCTTCAGGCGCCTGCTCGATCCAAAACTGCCTCGCGCGATTGAAGCCATACAGACAGCTGCCAAACGCGGAGAAAGCCTGACGCGGCAGTTACTGACGTTCTCCCGGCGTCAGCATCTGAGCCCTACGGTGATCGATCTGAACGCTGCAATTAAAAACATGCACCCAATGATCGAAAGCTCCCTTCGCGGAAATATCATATACAAGGAAGACATCAGCGACGGCGCCTGTCCGGTCAAAATCGATCTTGCCGAACTGGAACTGGCGATCGTTAATCTCGCCGTCAATGCGCGGGATGCGATGCCGAATGGCGGAACATTCACACTATCCATTCATAATGTAGTGGCAGGTCACGAACACGGTAAAGAACCGCCTACGGGCGCCTTCGTCCCGGTAACGTTCAGCGATACAGGCATGGGTATTCCGCCTCATCTCCTGTCGAAGATCTTCGATCCGTTTTTCACGACCAAGGAAGTCGGCAAGGGAAGCGGTTTAGGCCTGTCGCAGGTTTACGGCTTTGCGCATCAGGCGGGCGGAACCGTGACCGCAGAAAGCAAGATCGGACATGGAACGACGATCACAATGTATTTGCCCGCTTGCGCCGATGAGCAAATCACCGACGAACACGCTCCAGCCAAAAAAACCGAGCAAGTGCAACGTCCGACCGTGCTCATTGTCGATGACAGCGCAGAGGTGGCGGAAGTCACTGCCTCTCTCTTCGAGCATCTCGGCTACGCGACCATCTATCGGGACTCTGCTGATGCGGCATTGAGGCTGCTGGATGACGGGGCGAAAATTGATCTCGTCTTCAGTGACATTGTGATGCCCGGGCCGATCGACGGCGTCGGACTCGCGAGAGAAATCCGCTCACTCTACCCCGACCTACCGGTGGTGCTCACAACCGGCTATAGTGATGCCGCGCAGGCTGCTCCTTCGAACCTGAGGATTCTGCGAAAGCCATTCGATACCGACGCATTGCGAGATTTTATTCAGGACCTGTCCGAAAAGAGCCTAGCGACCTGATCGAATCACGCACGCCTAAGTTATGCTGACGGTTGCGGAAGAAAACTCAGCAGACCAATATGACGCAGCAATTCAGGGGAAAAGTTGAAGTGATGGCGACTCTAGTGGTCTCGACTTGTCGAAACAGCCTTCCACCAGTTTTTGCGCTCCTCTCCCCGCGCCGACGAGATTGATCGAAAGAATCGTACAATGTCCGCTATTGGCACAAAGCGGACATACGCTTGTGCACCGCACATGTCCGCTTTTGGGGGGTAAAGCGGACATGGCGCAGGATTGGCGGAGGGAGTGCTACTGCAAATAAAATTCTCTACTCGTCGTTCAATGTAATCCCGCTATTTTGGGTGCGCGGGAGCGGTCAACGGCTCTCTGACCTCGACGTTCAGGCCTGACGGCGAATTTAATGTCCGCTTATTCGGCCACGTCCGCAGGCGGAACACGCTTTTCATGAAAGCCGCGCTCAGACATCGCATAGGCCTCGCGAACGAGGATATGCGTCGCCACTTCGTTTTCGGTGCGCCCCAGCTTTCCCAGCGTTGCAAGCAAAGCCAGATAATTGAAAGTTTCCAATGGCAGCGTGAGACTAAGTGCGCGCGCTTCCGAACGATTTTCGGGACGGGCCATACTCTACACCCTAGCAGTTATAATGCGATTATTATGGCATTATAACCCTTGTCGCGCGAATCGAATCATGAAACGCTTGATTCGGCGATGAATTTCGGTCGATGGGGCTCGCGCGTCGTTAGGAAAATGAGCCATGAAAGCTCGAAATTGGCTTTCCTCGGCTCAAACACGCGACCCACGTTGATCAGTTATGACGGGTTGCAGTCCCGATGCGCGATGCGGCTCGGTGCCATTCAACGGTATCGTGCGCGGTCAGCCTGAGACCCGCCATTCGCTCTGAACGCTGCGTAAGCGTGAGTTCGGCCTCGCCCTGCCCGCGGCCCAGTTTGGCCGCGTCAACTGGTCACGAGGCCAAACATGACCGCCATCGAAACATTCAGCAAAAATTTGCGTGAAACATGGACCGCCGAGCGTGTGGCGCAGCTGAAGAGCGGTGTTAACGCCGGCTTATCCTGCGCGCAAATTGCAAACGAGATTGGCGTTTCACGGAACGCAGTCATTGGCAAGATCAATCGACTCGGTTTGTCGCGTGGCAGAAACCCCGCTACACCGCGACCGCGCAGCGGGGTATTAATTCGGCGGCCACAGGTTTTGACTCAACGGCTGGTGCTTAGAGCGCTTTTCGCATCTGCACCTATTGCCGAAGATGTCGTCAGCTCGGATCCTTGCTCATTACTCAACCTAGCACCGCGCACTTGCCGCTGGCCAATCAGCGGCGTTGGTTCTGTCGAGTTCACCTTCTGCGGCAACACCACGGTGGAGGGAATGTCCTACTGCGCAGGTCACGCGCGTATGGCGTATCGCGGGTCGTCCGGGCGCCCTCAAGAGGCACCGAGGGTACCCAGAGCTGCAGGCTAATCGCCCCATGGCAATTGCACTGCGAAATGTCCGAGCGGACCCGCGCCTTCAATAGGTCGGCACCTCATGTGTCCGACAATCAAACGGGTCGTGTGGCGGGAGCCTTCACACTTCCGCCTAACTCTGACATTGCGATTCTATTTGCCGGCGCCTTTGACCACACCATCGCGGGTGCCGTGTCGTTTGGTGTGGGGTGTGGGGTCCCGAATTGTGGAGATTTTCCCAAATTCGCTTGCCGTCCGCCGCCGGAATGTTACCCGGGGCGTTACCCCTGCTCGGGAGCCTGCTTTGAGGCTATGTACTAAGTACTTGTTTTTGCTGGTACAGGCGGGTGGACTTGAACCACCGACCTCTGGTTCCACAGACCAGCGCTCTAACCAACTGAGCTACGCCTGCACAGGCAGCCGGCTTTTATCAAAGCCGATCCAAGCGGCCGGAACCTAGGTGCCGCCCGCCTTTTTGGCAAGCGCTCCCGGCCAATGGCCAAAACAAAAGCCCGGACATTTCGGTCCGGGCCTTAGATACAGGTAGCTGTTCAGGAATGGCGCGAGTCTCAGGCCGCCTTGTTCAGGGCGTTGGTGAAGTGGCCTTTGATCGGCTCGGCGGTTTCAGTCGCCACTTTCTGAGCGTGCTCGGAAAGGTCCTTGGCTTGCGTGACGAGCGCATCGAACTGCTTGCGCAGAAAGACGCTGTAGAGTTCGACAACTTCCGAATACGACTTGGCGTTCATCACGTCGCTCATCAGGTCGAAAGCGACGTCGCTGTTGGCGCGCGTGGTTTCGATCAGCTTGAGGCCGTAGCTCGCACAGCCCTTGGTGGCCGTCGAATACGTATCTTCGAAGACGTCGGTCGCCTCTTCCGCGGCGGTCTTGGCCTTCTCGTAGTTCTCTCTGGCCTGGGCGATGCCCTTTTCGGCAAATTCGCGGAACGCGGTCGGAATTTCGAATTTCGGCATTTCAAAGCGGGGCATTTCGAACTTCGGCGATTCAGAGCCGGTTGCACCGATTGTGACCGGTTTCGGCTTGCCTTTCGACGTGGTGGCGGAAGTGGTTTCGGCCATAGCAATCATCCTTGACTGAGGAGGGTCCCTCGATTGATCGGATCCGCCGGCCGACGCATGAACGAACAATTGCCTGACGGAACGTAGGGTCTTGTACTCTCGTTTTTGGTGCATTGCAATAAAAAATATTGCAATGCACCAATGTACATAAGCAGCCCTTCCCGGCCCGTAAGGCCTGGAATCCGCCTGCGTTAACGCTACCGCCGCTTGGCGTTGGATGGCGCCCACCGATGCGTGGACGCACATCACCGGCAGCCGTATTAAGTCTTTATTAGCCGTAATTGTTGCGACACCGCGATGACGGACCCGACGCCACAGCTTGCAATTCTCCGTGACCCGCGGCTGGCGGCGTATGCGCTCGCTCCGGCGCCGGTATGGCTGTGGAGCCCGGATGCAGATCGCATCCTTTGGGCCAACCCTGCAGGCGCGGCGATCTTCGACGCCGCCTCGCCAGGCGAGGCGGCGCTGCTGCGTTTCGACGCACGTCACTCGGCATCCGTTCAGGTCGCTCGCCTGTCGGGCACACTCCCGCATGGCGGCGCTCCGCGGCTTGAGAGACTGCGCGGCTTTGGGGCAAGCATTGGCGCAACCCTCGTCTGTCTGTGCTCGCGTGTTGCGCTCGCCGACAACAGCGCCGCGATCCTGATCGCATCCGCCGAACGCACCGGAAAGGCGCTTGCCCTTCCGGATCGGGCAACACGATTGCTGC
>JBEVFG010000071.1:0-2828 GCA_040512415.1 Pseudolabrys sp.
CGGTTTTGCTGCGGCGATTTCCTCGATGTCCATGCCGCCTTCCGTGGAGAAAAGGATCAGCGGCTTGCGCGCGGCAACGTCATGCAGGACGGCGGCATAGAACTCGCGCACAATTTCGGCCTGTTCCTCGACCAGGACGCGCTCGACCGAATAGTCGCCGATGCGCATCCCGAGAATTTGGCTGGCCGCCTGCTTCGCTTCGTCGGGTCCGGCGGTGAGCTTGATTCCGCCGGCCTTGCCGCGCTTGCCCGCCGGAACCTGCGCCTTGACGACGCAAGGCCCGATATTCGCGGCCGCCATGGCCGCTTCCGCCGCGCTGATACAGAGCGTGCCGCGCGGCACCGGAATGCCGGCAGGCATCAAAACCAGCGATTTTGCGGCGTGTTCCTCGAAATTCATTCAGCAGCTCATGGCCTTATGACCGTCATGGCCGGGCTTTTCCCGGTGACAGCCAAAGGAGGTGTCACTTGCCGTACTTCTTCCAATGGGCGCCGAACAATTGCTCTTCGCTCGGCTTGTCTTCCGGGATGGTGGTGACGAGGTGGGTGATGTTGAGAAAGTTCATGTAGTTGAGATTGTCGGTAATCGAATTTCCGCCCCAGGTGCCGCAGCCCATGCTGAGCGTGAAATCGAGTCCGTTGTCGAAGCCGCCGCCATTGCCGAACGTGTGTGCCTGATTGATCAGCACCCGCACGACGTCCGAACGCTCGGCCAGCACACGGGCACGGGCCATGTCCTTGGTGTGCAGGCCGACCGAATGGCCGCGGCCCTGGTGCGCAAGGATCTCGTTGGCGCGCGCGACCGCGGTCTCAAAATCCTTGGCACGATAGACGGTGAGCACCAGTGCGAGCTTCTCGCCGGAGAACGGAAAACCCCGGCCGACGCCGGTTTCCTCGACCATAAAGAACTTCTTCGATTCGGCCGCTGTGGGCAGGCCGCAACCGCGCGCGAAGACATCGGCATCGCGCGCGATCAGCGTCCGGCTCAGCTTGCCGTCCGGCCAGAGCGCGGCCTGAATTTTCGTCTTCTCGGCGCCGTTCGCCATGTAACCGCCCACGCGCTCGAGCGCAGCGATCGCCTTGTCGTACACAGCGTCGATGAGGATCACGGAATTTTCCGACGAGCACGACGTCGAATTGTCGAAAATCTTGGAGGCGCAGATCTTCCGCGCGGCATCGTCGAGGTCGGCGGTTTCGTCCACGATCACCGGCACGTTGCCGGTGCCGACGCCGATCGCCGGCGTCCCGCTCGAATAGGCGCGGCGCACGTTGTCCTGCGAGCCGGTGGCGACCACGAGGTCGGCGGCCTGCATCAACGCCTGCGTCATGTCTTTTGAGGCGGGTGCCGGCAGGATCTGCACCAGATCCTCGGGCGTGCCGATCTTCTTCAGCTCCGCGCGCATATAGTCGACGGTCTTCGTCGTCGCCTTCAGGCCCGCCGGCGATGCCGCAATGATGATGGCATTGCGGCCCTTGATCGCCATCATCGCCTTGTTGACGGGGGTCGCCCCGGGATTGGTCGAGGGCGTTATCGCGCAGACGACGCCGACCGGCTTTGCGTATTTGACGATTCCGCGTGCCTTGTCTTCTTCGATGATGCCGACGGATTTCACCCGCAAAAGATCGCGCAGCGTGCCGAAGGTCTTGCGCTGCTTCTTGATGATCTTGTCGGGAACGTTGCCGAGCTGCGTGTCCTTCACGGCGAGCGCAGCAAGCTCTTCGGCGTGCGCAGGATTGTAGAGCGACCATGCCAGCGCGGTGACGGCCTCGTCGACGCGCGCCTGGTCGGCGTCCGCGAATGCCGCCATCGCGGCGCGCGCCCGCCGCACCAGATCGTCGACCACTTTGAGCGTCTTCGGATCGGCCGCCGGTTTCACTGCGACAGTCATCTCTTCTGCTCCATCAGACAACTTGCTGCGGGCGCATGTCCTCGCGGCGGATACCGGCTATCACTGTCGGCTTCTTCATCGCGTCGCGGCGGAACGGCTCACCGAGTTCCTGATTCAGGATTACTTCTATGAAGGTCGTCACGCGCTTCTTCTGAGCTTCGCAGGACGCGCGCAGCGCCTCGGTGAGCTCGGCTTGCGTCTTTACTGTCACGCCTTTCAGTCCGCAACCTTCCGCGACCTTTGCATAGCTGAGATGCGGATCAAGCTCGGTTCCGACGAAATTGTCGTCGAACCAGAGGATCGAATTGCGCTTTTCCGCGCCCCATTGGTAGTTGCGAAAGATCACCATCGTGATGCCGGGATATTCCTGGCGCCCGATCGAGCTCATCTCGCTCATCGAGATTCCGAAGGCGCCGTCGCCGGCAAAGCCGACGCAGGGGATGTCCGGGTTGCCGATCTTGGCGCCGATGATCACGGGGAAGCCGTAGCCGCACGGCCCGAACAGTCCGGGCGCGAGATACTTCCGTCCCTCGTCGAACGTCGGGTAGGCGTTGCCGATGGCGCAGTTGTTGCCAATGTCGCTCGAGATGATGGCGTTCTTCGGCAGCCCCGCCTGGATGGCGCGCCAGGCCTGCCGCGCCGACATGCGGTCGGGCTCGCGCTTGCGCGCATCGGCATTCCAGGTCGTTCCCGGATCGTCGTCTTCGTGGTCCATGCTCGAGAGCGTCTGCAGCCAGCGCGATTTTGTCTGATGAATCAGTGCTTTACGTTCCTCACGATCGGCATTGCCGGCCGACGGCGACAGCTGCTTGAGCAGGCTCTGCGCGACTAATTTGGCGTCGCCGCAGATGCCGACGGTCACCGGCTTCGTGAGCCCGATGCGGTCGGGATTGATGTCGACCTGGATGATCTTGGCGGTCTTCGGCCAGTAGTCGATGCC
>JBEVFG010000072.1:0-3131 GCA_040512415.1 Pseudolabrys sp.
TTAGGCTCGCGGATGCCCCATTGACCGCGCGCAAGCTCGTCGCCAAAAGCGTAGGCCCGCATGATCAGCGGCCTGCCGCGTCCCGCAATCGCCGGAAGCGCAAGCCGTGCGCCGAGTTGGGCAGCCTTGCGCATCAAGGGAAGAGGATTGATCTCCGTCTTCATCGGAGAAAATCCGGAGACGATCATGCCCGTCGTGATGGTCACGGGAAACGGGCGCGCTGCGATCGCTTGAGCTGCGGCGGTACGCTCATCCGCCGGCAAAGCGTCGCGCCCGGCGAATGCCTGCTCGCGCAGCCGTGCTTTAGGTGAATCCGTTTCTGTGATATTTGCCATTGTAAATAAGTGCGGAGCCGCGATGGCCGTTGGAGCATCGATCCCGGGTTCCCTACGAAAGTAGGTGGGCGCCATATGACCGAACCCACGAGCCCGGTCAGGGACAGCTCCCTTAAGGATCGATAAGGCCCCGGGGATTGTGTCTCCTGACGCGCCCCGCAGCCCCGCCTCTCGAATGTAGTGGTTATACGGGAGCGGCGCTACTCATCGCGAAAGCGATCAGCCGATTGCGACACTGCCGCCATTGCCGACGGTCTGATTGAGCTTTCTGGTAATGCCTTCGATCCGCTCTGCGGCCGAATTGAATGCACCAACCACGGCGTCGGATGCGGCTTTGGCGCGGTCGCCCGCGACAAGCCGAGCGTCATGCAAGGCGGTGATCTCCTCGTCCAGTCGCCGCGCCTTCTGCGTGGCTTCGACGAGTTCGTCGGCGAGCATCAGCGCGGCCATGACTGTCAGGCGCGTGTCGCCGATCTCTCCAAATTTGCGTCGCAGATCGATAATGCGCTGGTCGATGTCGTGCGCAAGCGTCTGCAACTGTTCTTCCTGTCCGTCCTCGCAAGCGAGGCGGAATTGTCGGCCGGCGATGGTTGCGTTCACCTGAGACATGATCTCACTCGTGCAAATCCACCACTGATTGGATTGATGTGATCGCAGAATCCAGCCGTTCCGCGATCTCGCGATTGGTCGTCTCAAGACGCCGCGACCGTGCTGCCTCGACGTCGAGTGCGGCAGCCAGCCGCGTGCGGTCAACGCCCAGCGCCTGAACCTGCGCGGCAAGACCCTCTTCGCTGCGATCTGCTTGCTTGCGCCGCTCTACCGCAGCATCGAGCGCGTCGAGCGCGAGCGCCAGACGCTTGACCGCGGCATCGATTGCGCTTTCCTCGCTCATAGCCTGACCCGCACAAAAACTCTTGTTGCGGCAGATATTTAGACAAAGAATCTTACGGGCTGCGCAGCCGTGTCGTCAACGCTCGGCGGACGATTTGCCCAGTTGTTTTCGCGACCTGTGAATGGCTTCCCGGCACCCCGCCGGTCACATTGACTCAGGGGACTCACATGCTATCCAGCCGCCAAAAGGCCCCATTCCATGAGCGTAAAAGCCTCGCCGACGGCAGCTGCGGCGCCCGTAGAGCGTCGTGAGCAACCGGTCGCCGGTTCCGCCATTGCCCATTCGGCGATGGCGAATGCGATTCGCGCGCTGGCAATGGACGCAGTCGAGCAGGCCAAATCGGGCCACCCCGGCATGCCAATGGGCATGGCCGACGTCGCAACGATTCTCTTCACGCGCTTCCTGAAATTCAGCCCAGGCGACCCGGCCTGGCCGGACCGTGACCGCTTCGTGCTCTCGGCCGGGCATGGATCGATGCTGATCTACGCACTGCTCTATCTCACCGGCTACGAGGCGATGACGATCGACCAGATCAAACGTTTTCGTCAGCTGGGTTCGAACACCGCCGGTCACCCTGAATACAGGCACACACCCGGCGTCGAGACGACCACGGGGCCGCTCGGGCAAGGACTCGCGAATGGGGTCGGCATGGCAATCGCCGAAAAGCATCTCGCGGCGGTGTTCGGTGACGGCGTCGTCAATCACAAGACTTATGTGATTGCGTCCGACGGCGACCTGATGGAAGGCATCAGCCAGGAAGCGATTGCACTCGCCGGGCATCTCAAGCTGAACAAGCTGATCGTGCTCTTCGACGACAACGGCATTTCGATCGATGGCGCATTGTCGCTCGCCGACAGCGTCGATCAGGTCAAGCGCCTCGAGGCGGCCGGCTGGAATACAACGCGGATCGACGGCCACGATCCCGCGGCCATCGCTTCCGCGCTCGAGAAAGCGCAAAATTCGGACAGACCCGTTTTGATCGCTTGCCGGACCAAGATCGGCTTCGGCGCGCCCACCAAGCAAGGCTCGGAAAAATCGCACGGGTCGCCGCTTGGCGCTGAGGAAATCGCGGGAGCGCGCAAAACGCTCGGCTGGACTTCTGCCCCATTCGAGGTGCCGGCCGATATTCTCAAGGCGTGGCGTACGGCGGGCGCGCGCTCGCAAGCTGTGCACGCGGACTGGAAAAAGCGGCTGGCAGCGCTCGAGGGCAGCAAGCGTGCCGAGTTCGAGCGCCGGATGCTTGGCAAGATCCCGCAACAGACGCTCGATGCCGCTATTCGCGCGGTGAAGGAAAAGCTTGCGGCACAGCCGAAGGACATCGCAACGCGCACGGCCTGCGAATTTGCGCTCGAAAGCCTGATCCCCGCGTTGCCGGAGATGATCGGTGGCTCCGCCGATCTCACCGGGTCCAACAATACGCGCACAAAGAGCATGAAGGTGATTTCGGCGGCCGATTTCTCCGGCCGCTTCATTCACTACGGCGTCCGCGAGCACGGCATGGCTGCCGCGATGAACGGCATGGCGCTGCATGGTGGCATCGTGCCTTACTCCGGCACGTTCCTCGTGTTTTCCGACTACTGCCGGCCGGCGATCCGGCTTGCGGCGCTGATGGGCAAGCGCGTCATCCACGTGATGACACACGACTCCATCGGCCTTGGCGAAGACGGGCCGACGCATCAACCCGTCGAGCATCTCGCTGCGCTACGTGCCATTCCGAATCTGCTTGTGTTCCGCCCCTGCGACGCGGTGGAAACCGCCGAATGCTGGCAGCTCGCGCTCGCAACTGAAAACCGCCCAAGCATCCTCGCGCTCACGCGGCAAAACCTCCCGCAGCTGCGCAACCGGTTCGATGCTGAAAATATTTGCGCGCGCGGCGCCTATGAAATCGCAGGCCCGGATGGCAG
>JBEVFG010000073.1:0-4090 GCA_040512415.1 Pseudolabrys sp.
CGTGCCTGGCACGAAAAAGTCGCCGAGCAACCGTGGATCGGGCCGAGCGGGTGGCGGCAGCCTGACGAAGAACCGATCGAGCGCCTGTGCTTTTTCGGGTGGTGCGAGCAGATAGACATAGTCACCCTCACGCACAGGCTGCGCCTCTGCGGGTGTGAGAATTTCTCCGCTGCGGACAACCAGCGTCGGCCGTGCCCAATTCGGAATCAGTCCGCGCCGCAGGAACGGGCTGTTGGCGGGCACAGGATAACCAACGATCTCGCGCGCAAGCTGTCCCGGCAGGTCGAGCTCGACACGCCTTGGCGACGGATCGGCGCGCGCAAAGGAGATGTCGAGCTTGCGGGCCGCCAGCGCCACCGTCCAGCCCTGCACCAGCAGCGATAAAGCGACCACGACAAAGGCGACATCGAAAAACAGCGTGGCGCCCGGCAATCCTACCAGCATCGGGATCGACGCCAGAAAGATCCCGACCGCCCCGCGCAGGCCAACCCAGGAAATGAACGTCATCTCACGCCACTGAAACTTGAACGGCGCGAGGCACAGGAACACGGCAGCCGGCCTGGCGATCAGCATAAGGACAACAGCCACCGCAATGGCACTGAAGAAGCTGTAGGCGAGACGAGCTGGCCAGGCCAGCAGACCGAGCAAAACAAACATCACGATCTGCGCCAGCCAGGTAATGGCGTCGAGAAAGACGATCACGGAATTGCGTGCCCGTGTCTGCATGTTGCCGACAACCAGCCCCGCGAGATAAACGGCGAGAAAACCGGACGAGTGCAGTACGTTTGCAAGGGCAAAAATGACCAGCGCACTGACCGCGACGAATGGCGCATGCAGACCTTGCGCGAGCGTCAGGCGATTGATCACGAACGCGATAATTCGACCGCCCAAAAAGCCCATGATGCAGCCAAGGATGGCATCACGCAGGAACGCTATCAGCGCGTGTGACCAGCTCTGATTGCCGACCAGCAGAATTTCGACCAACAGTAACGCAAAAAAAATCGCGAACGGATCGTTGGTGCCCGATTCCACTTCGAGCACAGCGCGGACGCGCGGGCGCAGCCTCAGACCGCGGGCATTGATCAGGAAAAACACGGCAGCTGCGTCGGTCGATGCCACGACAGCACCGATCAGTAAGGCCTCGATCCAGTTGACCCCAAGAACGTATTTGGCAACAGGCGCCGTCAGAATTGCGGTAATGAGCACGCCGACCGTTGCGAGAGTCACCGCCGGCGCCAGAACATTGCGGAAGGTCGCAAAGCGTGTGCGCAGGCCGCCATCGAACAGAATGAGGGCCAGCGCGATCGAGCCGACCGTATAGGCAACGCCGACGTCGTCGAACTTGATGCCGCCGGGCCCGTTCTCCCCTGCCAGCACGCCGACCAGAAGGAAGACCAGCAGCAGCGGCGCCCCGAAGCGCATCGCGATCAGGCTCGACAGGATGCCGGCAAGCACCAGCAAGCTGCCCAGCAATATGACAAGGCTTACGCTGTCGAGCGAACCCATCGTGCGAATCTCCTTCTGCTATAGGAAGGTTTCGCGCACGTGAGGGCAACCGCAAACATCGTCACAGACCGCTAAACGGTCAAAACGCCACCTTGTCACCGCCCTTGAGCGACAGGATTTCACGCGCTTCGTCGGACGATGCTATTTCAAGCCCGAGGCCCTCGAGAATCTTGCGGACCTGGGTCACCTGTTGCGCGTTTGATTCAGCCAGTTTACCGGGGCCGATCCAGAGCGAATCCTCCATGCCCACCCGTACGTTGCCGCCGATGGCGGCCGCGATCGCCGCAACACGCATCTGATTTTGGCCGGCCCCAAGCACAGACCAGTGATAGTTGTCGCCGAGAAGACGATCGGCGGTGCGCTTCATCATCATGACGTCCTCGGGGTGCGGCCCGATGCCGCCGAGGATGCCGAATACGGACTGCACGAACAGCGGCGGCTTCACCACGCCGCGGTCGAGAAAGTGCCGCAGTGTATAAAGGTGGCCGATGTCGTAGCACTCGATCTCGAAACGCGTGTTGTTCTGCGCGCAGGTGGTGAGAATGTATTCGATGTCGGCAAAGGTGTTCTTGAACATGCCTTTGCGGGAGCCTTCCAGATACGGCTCCTCCCAGTCGTGTTTGAACTTACCTTTGAACCGGGGAATCATCGGATAAAGACCGAAGTTCATCGTGCCCATGTTGAGCGAGGCGACCTCCGGCTTGAAAGTTGCGGCCGGACGCACGCGGTCCTCGATCGACATGTTCGGCGCCCCGCCGGTCGTGATGTTCACAACGACACCCGAGCGTTGCTTGATCACTTTGAGGAACGGCGCGAACGCTTCCGGCGTCTGATCCGGACGGCCATCCTGCGGGTTGCGCGCGTGCAAGTGCACAATCGCCGCGCCGGCCTCGGCCGCCCCGATGGCGGCATCCGCGATTTCCTGGGCCGTCACCGGAAGGTGGGGCGACATCGAAGGAGTATGAATTGAACCAGTAACAGCGCAGGTAATGATGACTTTACGCGACTTCGCCATGAGCTTTCCATCCAGGTGAAGGGAGTGTTTTCGATTGGCAAATGGACTTCGCTGCCGATCCTAGAGTATCAGCCGTACCGAAGTCACCCCGCCTGCCCCGAGCGCCGGAGTCATGGCCGCATCCGACAAAGTGCATAGGCCGACGATGATCATCGGCATCGTGTGCGGCACGCTCGCGGCGCTCGCGTGGGCCGCAGGCTTTGTCGTTGCGAAACACGGCATACAGGTCGGCTTTTCACCCGCCGATCTCGCCTTTCATCGCTTCTTCTGGTCCGGCCTGCTGATGCTGCCGCTGATTATACGCGAGGGATTGCGCGATCTTGGCGGCATCGGCTGGGGCCGTGCGTCTGTGATGACCATCCTGTCGGGACCACCGCAGTCCTTGCTCGCGTACAGCGGTTTCATTCTCGTTCCGCTCGGGCATGGCACCACAATTCAACCCGCTTGCGCCGCACTGTCGGGACTTGTGCTTGCTTCCCTCATTCTTCACGAAAAGGCGACCTTTCAACGTGTCATCGGCGGAGCGATCATCATTGCCGGTCTCCTGGTGTTCGGCGCGGAGTCGCTGACGACGATCGGCAATTCCGGTGTCGGCGGCGATCTCTTGTTCGCCACCGCGGGATTATTCTGGGCGACGTTCGGCACCTTGCTGCGGCTTTGGAACGTCGCGGGCACGCGGGCCGTTACGGCTGTCGGCGCCGTCTCAGTCATCGTTCTCGCGCCGATCTATCTTTTCATCTACGGCGTGAGCGGCCTAACAAAGCAAAGCCTGTTCGAAAATCTTCTGCAGGCGGTCGTTCAGGGCGGAATAGCCGGATCGCTGCCCATCTACCTGTTCGCCCATGCCGTCATTGCGCTCGGCGGCGGCCGCGCCGCAACTTTCCCCGCTCTAGTGCCAGTCTTCGGCGCAATTATCGGATTTCTGGCGCTCGGCGTGGTGCCGAGCATCGCGCAGTTCGTCGGCATGCTGATCGTGCTGGTAGGCTTCCACTTCGCCCTGCGGCGCTGAACGCGACGCGTGGACTCACTTTAGCGCAGTCCCTTGAGCAGCATACGGCAAGTCTGCGCCACAAACTCTTTTGCTTTCGCGCGTGAAACGTGAAGCCTCCCGTGCAGAATCTGGGTGGTGATGCCTTGCAAGGCCGAGAGGAACAGCGCCGTGCGGACGCGAGCCAGTTCGGGCTCAAGGCCGACATCGATGAAAGGCCGAGCAAACATAGCCATGGTCTCCGCCATTGCTGCTTCCAGACCCGGAAACGCTCCCCTCACGTTGATGCGAGGCCCGGCCATGAGGGCAAACAAATTTGGATTGTCACGCGCAAACAGGAACAAGCCGACGCCGGCCGCCGCTAGCAATTGTTCGCCTGTCGGTTTCCCGGCCGCTTGTTGTTGAACGCGCCGCTCCATCCGCCGCCATCCGTCTTCGGCAACACGCGCCAGCAATGACAGCTTGTCGGGAAAATGCCGGTAAATGGCGCGATGATTCACTCCGGCATCGTGTGCAAGCTCACGTAAGCTGAGTGCGTCAGCGCCATCGGATTCGAGCCTCACAATCGCAGCCTGAATCAA
>JBEVFG010000074.1:0-14733 GCA_040512415.1 Pseudolabrys sp.
AGCATTCGTCCTGTTTCAACATAAAAATATGTTTGAGCGATTTGCAAAATTGGCGCGAGGCATGTTGCCCCAGCAATGGCTCGTTCATTTTGCAGGAAACGCATCGGCGGTCGACGACGCCGTTGTGCTGTCCTACCGCAGGGGCGCCGCCTTCTGGCGTGCGAACCTGCTGCGCCTCATCGGGTGGGCTGCAGGCGCCGGTGAAGTCTGGTTGGTGACATGGTGTCTCGGTCAGCCTCTCAGCGCGATTGATGCCTTTATCCTTGAGAGTTTGTCCTCCGGCGTCCGCGCGGCAGCATTCATGGTGCCCGCGGCACTCGGCATCCAAGAGGGTGGTCTTATCCTATTCGCTGCGTTGTTCGGCCTGCCGGCGGAGATCGGGCTGGCTATCTCGTTGTCGAAGCGGGTTCGTGAGTTGCTTCTTGGCCTGCCCGGGCTATTTTTTTGGTACTGGGTCGAGGGGCACTATTTGCTACGCCGGAACGACGAGCAGGGGCGCTAGCCGAGGCAGTCTTCGGCGAGTCCGGCTTCGCGGTCTCGTCCAGTGCGGTGGCCGGCGAGTCGATGACGTTTTCCTGCCCGATGGCTTCACGTAACTCCGCTCGGCGCATTTGGTAATAGCTCGAACGCATGAAGCTGTAGAAGTCGATGGAAGCATCTTCGGCCTGCTTCAATTGGCCTAGCCTGACAACCGTGTCTAGGCCTGCCGTGGTTACCGCGACTGCCAACTGCGTTCCGAACAGCAAGCCGACCGGATCGCCAAAGCGATCGACAACGTCGCCGACGGCATCGCGAGTCGTGGTGGGACCCCAATAGGGTCGAACCATATAAGGGCCTTCGCTGACACCCCAGACAAACAGCGTCTGCCCAAAGTCGCCGGTCTGCTGCGGAATCCCTTCCAGGCTCGCGAGATCGACAAGACCGCCGATTCCAAATGTCGTGTTCATTGCAAAACGGGCAGCTGTCTTGCTGGCGGCATCGAGTCTGCCCTGGAGCAGATTGTTTACGAAGATGCGCGGCTCTTTCAGGTTCGAATTGAAATCGCGCAAACGGTCGTGCACGGGCCGCGGCACGACTGTCTGGACGGCCTCCGCGACGGGGCGCATCATTTCCTGATTCACCGCCAGCATCTGGCGATTGGCATGCTCGTTGGGATCCTGGAGCGGCAACGCGGCGTCCCGCGGGGTTGCGGCGCAGGCACCCACAATGACAGGCAAAGCGATTATGATCGCCCATCTGCACCAGACTTGACCGCGACGCATATACTTTCCCGCCCCTATTCAATTCCCCTGCAGGCCCGAGGCTTGTCGAATCCCATCACGAGCGCACCACGATGATGTAGCGCGCTGATCGGATTGAGTCCGACCAAATTAGCAGAGCCGCTACGGCATAAGTGTTACTTTTTTGTCACAGGCGCCAGTTTTAGGCCATTTATTTACTACCACCGACCTTGTTCTGTGTTGCCAGGAGCGCGGGCTGGAAGAGCACGGCCGCCGCAAGCGTCGTCACGAGGCATAGGGCCATCAGCTTGCCCATGCTCGACGTACCAGGGTGGTGCGAGAACCACAGGCTCCCGAACGCGGTCGCGGTGGTACAGGCGCTGTAGATGACAGCCTGCGTCAGGCTCGATTGCAGGAAGTTCCGCTCACCGGAACGCCAGGCCATGATGTAGTAGATCTTGAACGCGACGCCGACACCGAGAAGTAGCGGGAGTGCGATGATGTTCGCGAAGTTCAACTGCAGCCCGATCACGACGCAGATCTCCAGCGTGACGACGATTGCGACGAGCAAGGGCACCAGCGTCAAGGCGACGTGACTCCAGCGGCGTAACACAATGAAAAGGATGAGTGTGATCGACGCTACGGACCAGATTGCGGCCTGAATGAAAGCTTTGACGATGGTTGCCGCCGCTTCGATGACGAAGACCGGCTTGCCGGCTGCGTCAGGCGCAACGCCGCGCACGGCTGCCACGAAACGCTCCAGGGTCGTGTTGTCATTGCCATCGCCGCTCGGCGCGACCTCGACGCGGTTCAGCCCGTCGGCCGAGACCCAGCGTTGTGTCAACGACTGGGGCAACCTCTCGATCGTCACATGCTCGGCCATGAGCAGACTTCTGACCTGACGCAAGGTCGTCACCAGCGGTGCCACAAGTACACGCTCAGCGTCGTCTCGGGCCGCCTGGGACTGCTTTGCCAGTGCTGCCAGGACGCCTGCGAGACGGCGTGCCTGAACGGCGGCCGGGCTGGTGTCGGACTCGGCTGCGGCACCGCGCAGGTCGCTGGCCGTTGTGTCGATTGCTGCCAACGTGTCGGCCGGCGTCGGTTTCGGTTCGACCTGATCAGGATTGAGGGTGTTGCGGAGGAAAAAACTTGCGTCATCAATGATCGCAAGCTTCTCGTCCTGGTCCTTGGGAACGAAGCTTTGCAGCGTCACGACCTGCGCGACCTCCGGCAGCTGGCGCAAGCGTTCGGCAAGCGTGGAAGCGCGTGCGGCATTGCTTTCAAGAATGTCGAGCGTATTCGGACTGGTGTCGGGATCGGCCATCAGATCGAGCAGGGTTGCCACCGATTCCGTGTCCCGGGACCGCAGGTCGAGCGGATTGAAATTGAAGTGCAGGCCCGCAAGCAAAGGCAGGCCGAGGATCGTGACCGCCAACGTTGTGCCGACAACCCATTTGCGCTGCGTTTCGAGAAATCGGTCGACCGGCGCAAGCGCGGCATAGCCAATCGGTGCTGGCTCGCCCGGAGGCTTGAGGACGGCGAGCAGCGCCGGCAGCAAGGTTACGGTGGTCCCGAACGCAACAATCATGCCTGTTCCGGCGATCAATCCCAGTTCGGACAGGCCGACATAGGCCGTCGGCAGGAACGAGTAGAAGCCCGCGGCGATCGATGCTGCTGCGAGCAAAAGCGGTCCTGCCAAGCCTTTCGCCGTCCCAAGCAAGGCGTCTTCGAGGTCGTGCGATTCAAAACGCTCGGCTCGGTAACGCACGCTGAACTGGATCCCGAAATCGACGCCGAGCCCGACAAAGAGCACGGCGAAGGCAACGGAGATCAGGTTCAGGGTTCCTACCATCCAGAGCCCGATAGCGGCGGTGAAGATGAGCCCGGCCGCCAAGTTGATAAAAACGGCCAGGATGATCCGGGCCTTTTTCAACGCGAGCCACAGCACCAGCACAACAAGCAGAAGGGTGATGACGCCATTCAGCGCGGCGCCGTCAGCAATCGTGGCGAATTCTTCGTCTGAGAGGGCGACGGATCCGGTGAGGCGCACCTTCACGCCTCGCTCAGGTGTCAGTCCGAGCCGCGACGCCGCCTCGCGTATGGCCGCGGTCGCCTTGCGCCCGGGCTGCAGATCGTCGAAGTCCAGGACCGGCTGGATGTTGATGAAACGGCGGAGCTCCGAAGGCTCCGGCGTCCGCCCTGTTATCAATTTGCGCCAGGAGAAGGGAGGATGCTTTCCCTTCGACAGCGCTTCAAGGGCATCAGCGATTGCCGCAAGCGCAGGTCTCAAATCCTCGAGTTTTGTTTTCCCCAGGCGTAACCCTTCGATCGACTGAGACAATGTGCGAAGAACGCCTCGCAATGTCGGATCGGCCGAAAGCGTTCCGAGGAACGGCTGTGCGCCGATGAGATCATTGGCATCGCGGCGTACTTCGTCGAGCGAACGAAAAAGAATGCCGTTCTGCGCGAAGAACTCGCCGCCATCGGGGCGGGAAACGGTTCGGATCACGTCTGAGTGGCGCGAGAGTTCGTTTGCGAGCGTGTCGGCTGCTTCCTCGGCAGCCTCGGGCGTGGCGGCGTCAACGACGGCGATGATCTGATCGACTCGCCAGGGAAAGGCACGGTCGAGCGCGCGTTCCTGCTGACGCCACGGCAATGAGTTCGACAAAAGCTTGTTGCTGTCGGTCGTGATTGCAAAATGGGACGTGAAATAGAGAGCCGACAGGACTGCACCAAGCAGGAAGGCAAGAATCACGAACCATGCATGCCGCGTCGACAGGCGCACGGCCTGCGTGGTTGCGATGATCGCTAGTTGATTGACGGTCTTGCTCATTGAATTTGCAAAAAAAGCATATTCATTTCAGGCTGTCGCCTACGTCTTGACGGGGCCTCAATCCAATTCCAAAACGTTCCGCAGAAACAGCAAATTGTGCCTGACGGAAGGCCGCGGCTGCCCAGGCAGGTCGCATCCGTCCGGGAGAGTAGAAACCACAATGAGAGAATCTGAATTCAACTTGCGTCATTTGATCGCAATCGTTGCCATAGTTGCCGCCGTGCTGGTCGCCCCGATCCAATTGCACGCGCAGTCGTCAGCTGTGACGCACATTCAAAGTTATTACCAGCAGTTGATGCCGACGATCCAGCAAGCGGGCCGCCTGAGTGTCCGCGAGCGCGACAGGCGGTTCACGCCCGCCATTTCATCGGCTTTCGATCTTCCGACAATGACGCGACTGGCAGTGGGGCCGGCGTGGCAGAGTTTCTCGCCAGCCCAGCAGGCGGCCGTGCGGGATGCGTTCGCCAAGTTCATCATTGCCGACTATGCAAGCCAGGTTAAGGACTATTCCGGAGAAAGCTTTGTTGTAGACCCGGCCTCGGTGCCGGAGCCGCGCGGCGGTGGCGAAATTGTGAAAACCAGGCTGTTGCAGCCCGGCGGCCGCACTGTGAGTATCAACTACCTGGTTCGGGGCGGGCGGGTGATCGACGTCTATCTCAACGGGACTATCAGCGATCTCGCGACGCGGCGCGACGAATTTGCCTCGATCATTGCCTCGGGCGGTGCCGACGGTTTGATCAAGAGGTTGCATGATCGAACGCAGAAGCTGCTTGGGGGATAAATATCGATCGTTCGATACCGGTTCGCCGATGGGTCGGCACGGTTCGAATCCTCGGCATATCGGAACCCGCGACGGATGAACACTCAGGGCAAGGTTCTCGTCACCGGTGCAAGCGGGTTCGTCGGCTCGGCTGTCGCGCACAAACTCGTTGAAGCCGGCTTTTCTGTGCGCGCGCTCGTTCGTGAGAAGGGGCCTTACTCCAACCTCGCCGACCTCGACATCGAATTTATCGAAGGCGACCTGCGTGACCGAGCTTCAATCGATCGCGCAGTCGCGGGTGTGCGCTACGTTTTTCATGTGGCGGCCGACTATCGTCTGTGGGCCCCGGATCCAGGCGAAATTTATGCCACCAACCTCGAGGGCACCCGCAACGTCATGCAGGCGGCGTTGCGCGCGGGCGTCGAGCGGATCGTTCATACCAGCAGCGTGGCGACCATTGCATTGCGATCCGGTGAGATCGCAGACGAGTCCACCCCGCTGCCCGAAAACGAGGCAATCGGCGCATACAAGCGCAGCAAGATCGCGGCCGAACGCCTGGTCGATTCCATGGTGGCTGAGCAGGGCCTTCCCGCGGTCATCGTCAATCCCTCGACGCCAATTGGACCGCGCGACGCGCGGCCAACCCCGACCGGCCGTATCATCGTGGAAGCCGCCAAGGGCCGGATACCGGCGTTCGTCGACACAGGACTCAACCTCGTCCATGTGGACGATGTAGCGAACGGTCATCTCGCGGCAATGCGCTCCGGAAAGATCGGGGAGCGCTACATTCTCGGCGGTGAAAACGTCTTGTTCTCGCAGATGCTGAGAGACATTGCGGGAATCGTGGGCCGCCGCGCCCCCTGGGTGCAGCTTCCCTGGCGCGCCCTGGTACCGGTCGCATTTGCTGCGGAAGCTGTGGCGAGAATCACAGGACGCGAGCCCTTTGCGACCTTGGATGGGGTCTACCTGGCGCGATATCGCATGTTCTTTGCCTCGACCAAAGCCGAGCGGGAGCTATCCTACCGTTCACGGCCATATATTGAGGGAATTCAAGACGCGCTGCAGTGGTTTCGGGCCTCTGGATACTTGAATTTCCCCTAGGGTCGGATACGAATGGTCTTTGCAGGGACCGTCAGGGGGGCGGGATGCCAAGCCCGACGACTATTGTTGCCGTCACGTCGCTTGCGCGCGAAGCACTCGTTGCGCGCGGTAACGGGGTATCAGTGGTTTGCAGCCAGGGCGCGCGCCTTGGCGCCGCTTTGCACGCTGCAATTCATCCCGGCGTTTCAGGCATCATCAGCTTTGGAATTTCCGGCGGGCTGCATCCGGAACTTGTTGCCGGGGATTGGGTCGTCGCATCCACCGTCCGGTATCGCGATCGCGCTATCGCGACTGATTCGAAATGGACGCAGGAACTTTCCGAGCGGCTTCTGGGCGCCGTGCTTGCGGATATTGTCGGCTCCGACACCATGGTGCCGACGCCTGCGGAAAAGTCGCATCTCTTCCGGACGACAGGCGCGGTCGCCGTCGACATGGAATCCCACATCGCTGCGGAGATTGCCGCCGCGCACCAGATTCCATTTGCCGCTTGCCGGGTCATTATCGATGCGGCGCATCGGGCCCTTCCCGCCGCGGCAGGTCCGGCATTGGACTCGAACGGCGCTGTCAATGTTTTTGCGGTGATGCGTTCCATCATGCAGAAGCCCGGCCAGATTCCCGATCTCGCGCGTGCTGCGCTCGATGCCTGCACCGCCGAGCGCGCCTTGAGAAAAGGCCGAAAGCGGCTGGGGCTCGGATTTGCGTCGCCATTTGTCAATGGACGCGCCGTCGAACGTGATTTCGCGGGGCAGGCAGACGCATCGAACGATTTTCTCCGGCCGCCGATTTGCGAAACCCCGTGATCGACTGAGAACGGCACGCGGTTGTTGCGCGGCCAATAGCGACTGTGCACGGCATCGTCGGGGAGGCCATCTGTGGCGCGCGCTCACAAAAAACAGCCTGGCGGTGACCAGATCACGACGTCATTCATTGAAACAGCCATCCGGCTGGCGGTCCTCGCCCTTCTGCTTTACTGGTCTTTTGTTCTCGTTCAGCCATTTATTTCAATCTTCATTTGGAGCGCGGTGCTGGCGGTCGCGCTCTATCCCATTTTCGAATGGATTTCGTTCCGGCTCGGAGGGCGCCGTCGATTGGCGGCGGCACTGACGACAGTTCTGAGCCTGCTGGTCATTATCGGTCCGGCGACGTGGCTTGCCATGGGGCTGGTCGACAGTGTCCGCATGATTTCGGACCGGCTCGATCCTTTGATGCTGGCAATACCGTCGCCACCTGTTTCGGTGAAAGACTGGCCGCTGATCGGCGAACCGATCTATCAATTCTGGGATCTGGCATCGACGAACCTGAGCGCTGCCTTCGCCACGATTGTTCCGCAGCTCAAGCCATTGGGTGCCAGGTTGCTGCGCGTCGGTACTGATACCGGCCTGGGTATTTTGAAGTTTCTCATTGCCGTTCTCGTCGCCGGATTTCTGTTTTCGCCGGCGCCCGCGCTTGCTGCCGCCGTCAAAAGGTTTTCACGGCGACTCAATCCAGAGCGCGGCGAAGAGCTTGTCGGCCAGGCAGCGGCGACCATCCGTGCGGTTTCGCGCGGCGTGATCGGCATTTCAGTGCTGCAGGCGCTGCTGGCCGGCATAGGTTTGATGGTCGCCGGCATTCCTCAGGCCAGCCTGATTACATTCGCCGTCCTGGTTCTCGGAATAATCCAGATCGGACCCACGATTGTCATCGTGCCGATCATCATATGGAGCTGGATGACAATGGAGACCACGTCGGCGCTCCTGTTCACGGCTTACATGGTGCCGGTGAACCTGCTGGACAATTTATTGAGGCCGATCGTGATGGGCCGCGGCCTGAAGACTCCAAACCTCGTCATTTTGATCGGGGTCATCGGCGGCACGCTCGCTTATGGCATCACCGGACTGTTCCTGGGTCCGATCGTGCTCGCCGTCATATGGGAGCTTATGGTCGCGTGGATCAAAGATCAGGAAACCGAATAGACTGGCGTCGCCGGCGCGCCAACTAACCACCCAGAAACAGACGCCCGACATCCGGATCCGTCAGCAGCTCGCTGGCCTTGCCAGCCAGCGCGAGCTTGCCCGAGACCAGCACGTAGCTGATATCGGAGAACTCCAGGCCTTTCTTCGCGTTCTGTTCGACCATCACGATGGTCTTGCCTTCGTTGTGCTGAAGATTGCCCAGAATGTCGAAGACGGCGTCGATAAAGCGCGGCTCAAGTCCGATCGACGGCTCGTCGACGAGCAGCACGCTCGGATTCATGACCAGAGCGCGGCAGATTTCGAGCAGGCGGCGCTCGCCGCCCGACAGCACCTTGGCCGGATGTTTTCGGCGTGCGGCGAGCCGCGGGTATTTGTCAAAAATCGCGTCGGCGGCATGCCTCGCCGATTTGCGATCCATCAGGTAGGCGCCGAGCCACAGATTTTCTTCCACTGTCATCCCGGGGAAAACGGACTTGTCCTGCAGAATGTAGGCAATACCGGCCGACTGGAGCTTTTCGTTGGACGACAGGCGGGTGATGTCGAGACTATGGCCGTCCAACGTCGTGGAGACCGTGCCCGAAAAAATGTTGGTGAAACCGAAAATAGAATGCAGGACCGTCGATTTTCCCGCCCCGTTCGGGCCGATCATGCACAGCGACTGGCCGCGACCAACGCGCAGATTAAAGTCGTGCAGGATTTCCATCTGCCCGTAGCCCGCGTTGAGCCCCTCGATCCGCAAATGCGGCTTGTTTCCCGCAAGCGCATCGAGCTGCTCGACGCTCACCTCGCGGGCAATTTCAAGCGCCTGGCGAGTGACCTCTTCAACAGAAATCACGGCACCAACGCCGCCGTGATAGCCGCCGCCCGACGCGTGCGTGTGTCCGGAGCCCGCCATCAGTGCGCCCCCAGATAGGCGTCGACGACGTTCTGATTGCCCTGGATCTCCTCGGGTGCGCCGGCCGCAAGCATTTCGCCGTGGGCAAGACAATAGATCTTGCTCGCCATGTTCATGATGACGCGCATGTTGTGCTCGATGATCAGCATCGTAATGCCGAATTCGGCGTTGGCGCGCTTCAGGCGATCGATCAGCCCGTTGATCAGCGTCGGGTTGATGCCTGCGGTTGGCTCGTCGAGCAGCAGCACCGTCGGCTCGTTCATGAGCGCCATGGCGAATTCGAGCAGCTTCTGCTGACCGAAAGAGAGGCTGCCCGCCCGCAGGAAGCGTTTGTCGTAAAGGCCCACGAAGGACAGCAAATGTTCGGCCCGTTCGATGACGTCCGGGCGTTCGTAGGCGAACATGTCGAAAAAGCCCGCCTTCCTGTGCGGAATCGAGATCTGCATGTTCTGCAAACAGCTCATTTTTCCGTAGATTCGGGTGGTCTGGAATGTGCGCAGAAGGCCGAGCCGTGCAATTTCCTGTACCCGCAACTGCGAGATTTCCTGACCCTCGAAGCGGATCGAGCCCGAGTCGATCGGATGATATCCGACGATCGAGTTGAACAAGGTCGTCTTGCCGGAACCGTTGGGTCCGATCAGTCCCGTGATCCGGCCGCGCGGCACGGACAATGAGACGTTGCGGTTTGCGATGACACCGCCGAACGACTTGCTCACATTCGTGAGCTCGATGATCGCATCGTTCATTCGGCACCTTCAGCGTGTGGTGCGAGCTTGATCGCGTGCGACCGCACTTCGCGCTCCTTCGGTGCAACACGGACCCCGAATCGCTCCGGATATTTTTCCATCAGCCAGCCGACGATGCCTTGCTGGAAGTAGACGACGATAATTACGATGAGCAGGCCGAGCGCAACGAACTGCCAGCCGAGGAAATAGGTCCAGGTCACTTCCTTGATGACGTGGAAGATGACCGCGCCAACGACCGGTCCCCAAAATGTACCCTTGCCGCCGAGCAGTACCATCAGGATCATGAAAATGTTGAAGGTTGTGGTCGGGAACGCGATGTCGCGCGCATCGATGAAACCGATCATGTTGCCGAAAATGGCGCCCGCGATGCCGAGGAAGAACGCGGCGATCGTCCACGCCGTCCGCTTGTAGCGGCGTGTATAGAGGCCCATCGCTTCGGCCTTTTCCTCGTCGTCGCGGATTGCATTGATGGCCATGCCGAAATTCGTCGAGTAGAGCCATCGCAGAAAAAGCAGCACGACGAAGGCGAGAGCAAAGAACAGGAAATAGAAAAACAGCTTTTGCGTCTGAGGAGCCCCCGGAAATACCGGCATTGATATGCCGGAGGCGGCACCGACCCATTGCCAGGAGGCCACCAACTCGGCACCCGCGACCGCTACGCCGAGCGTCCCGATCGCAAAATAGGGGCCGCGCAGCCCGAACACGACCCAGGACGTTGCGACAGCGAGGACCGCGGCCATGATGCCAGCCGCAACTATTCCGATTGCGAAGCCGGTGAAGTACTGGGCCGTCGTGAAGGCAATGTGCGTGGTGCGCGCCCCCGACGTGTACATCCCGACGTCATAATAAAGGCCGATCTGCACCACGGCGCAGGTGTACATGCCGGCGCCAAAGAAGAAGATGTTGCCAAGCGAGTTGTAGCCCATCTGGCCGCCGAGAGTGTCCCACGTCATGGCAAAGACGATCATCAGCCAGAGCACGGCGATCTGGTTGGTATAAGCCGGAAACAGCAGCGGGGCCGCGACGCCCACAAGCAACAGCGAACCGATGGTGACGGGGTGCAGGGAAGCGCGCGTCATTGCACCGCCTGCCGCACGCGGAGTTGCTGCAATTGGCGGACCGCCAGGACCGCCAGGAGCAGGAGCACTATGAGAGCCTGCTGGAACTGGGCGCCAAGTATGAAGCCGCCGAACTGCTCGAACACGCCCATACCGAAGCCGGCCGCGATCACGCCCGGCAGGTTGCCGAAACCGGCGGCGGTGACGATCACGAAGAGGCGGATCGAATAGGTCGTCCCGAGAAACGGTTGCACGTTCCAGACCACGGCAACGAGGGCCCCGGCCGCGCCGCAAATCGCCGCGTTCAGGCAGAAGGTGAACGAATAGACCTTCTCGGTGTCGATGCCGAGCACACGGGCCGCTCTGGCGTCCTGCGCGGTCGCGCGGATCGCCTGTCCCATGCGGCTGTTCTTCATGAAGAGAATGATTCCGACGGCAAGAATGATCGCGAACGCGAAGCCGACAATGCGGGTGGAGGCGATCGTGATCAGCCCGTCCGCGAACGACAGTGTCGGCAGATCGGCTTGTGCGGACTGCGTGTCGGGACCGAAGGCAAGGTTCAGGCCTTGCTGGATCACAATGGCGATGCCGAACGTCGCCAGCAGTGATGTGAAAAGATCCCGCGTAATGACCTTGCTGATAACCGTGCGATAAAGAATCCAGCCCACGCCCCACAGCACGACGGCGGCAACCGGCACGCCCAGCAGCGGATCAATCCCGTATCGCCCGAGCGTCCAGGTGATATAGCCGCCGATCATGATGAAGTCGCCCTGCGCCAGGTTCTTGACATTCATCACGCCCCACACGAGGGCAAGGCCATAAGCCGCAAGCGCGAAAATCGATCCGACCAGCAGGCCGTCGATCAGCAGGCCGAGATTGAAGATCGGCATGCCTGCCAGAACGGAAAGATTGCCAAGCACCTGTTCCATCGCGGACGTCCCCACCCGTCGTTGAGATGGGCGGCCCTATCGCGTTGCGATCGGGCCGCGCACCGAAGCAAAGAGGAAACGGGCAGGGATCTGCCCGCTTCGGTCTTCGGCTAGTAGTGCGCGTCGCGAGGATAGTTCAGCGGTGCGGCAGCGACCTCGGCCGGCGAGACGACAATGTACTTGCCGCCCTGGATCTGACGCATGACGATCTCTTTGCCCGGATTGCTGCCATCCTCGGCAAATTTCACGCCGCCATAGAACGTCTGGAGGTCGGTCTTCGTCAGCGCCTCACGTACCTTTTCCGTGTCGAGCGATTGGGCCCGCTTGAACGCATCGGCCCAGACGTAGACCGATGCGGTGGCTTGCGCGGTCTGATAAGGCACGACCTTGTATTCGGGGTATGCCGCAATCATGGCCTTGTTGTACTCGGCTGCAGATCCGAACATGGGATCCTTCGCCTTCATGGTCTCATCCCACTGCGTCGGGCAGACAACTCCTTCCGAAATTTTCGGGAAGTCGTTGACGATTTTTGCCGCTTCACAGTGCGTGATGGCAATGAGCGGAACAGCCGTCTTGAACTCGCCCATTTGCCGCGCGGCAGTCGCGGCGCCCTTTTCATGCCCTGAGATCAACAAGACGTCAGGCTGCAGCGCCTTGACCTTCGTGAAGAAAGTGGTGACGTCGTTGAGGTCTTTCGGCATGCGGTCGTCGATGACCGTTTGCATGTTGTATTTCTTGATCTGCTCGATCACGCCCTGACGGACGTCCATCGAAAACGCGTCGTCCTGATAGATCATCGCCACTTTGACGGATGACGGGTTCTTGCCGGCCTTCTTGGCAAGATCAGCCGCCATATCGATGACGGGCGTCAGGTACTTTTCGGACGTCGCAATGATCCCGAATTGATATTTGTAGCCTTGCGTAAAGAGAGACCGGGACGCTGCTTCACCCTGGACCAGAGGGATCTTGTACTTCTCGATGACTGGCAGAATCGCCTTCGTCAACGGTGAGCCATAGGGGCCCAGCATGAATTTGACCTGGTCCTGGTCGATCAGGCGTTCCACCAGCTGCGCGGCGCGCGCGGGCGTCGACTCGTCGTCGTAGTATTTGATTTTGAGATGATAGCACTTGCCGCCGATCTTGATGCCGCCGGCGTCGTTGATTTTTTTGACGGCGAATTCGTAACCGTTCTTCGTGTTGTTGCCGTTGGCCGCGTAGATGCCGGTAGCTGAAAGGGCGGCCCCGAGGATCAGGTCTTCACATGATTGCGCTGCAGCGGGTGCGGGTGCATAGGCGAGTGCGGCCGTTGCCAGCACGGCTGTAAACCTTGCGCTGTTGTGCATTGGTTGGTCCTCCCATGAAACTGCGTGTCTCCCCCGGCTGGTTGGTTCCAGTCCTTAGTAATTGAAAGTATAGCGCGAATATCAGGATGGACAACGCATAGTAATGACGCGGGGACAGGCGACGGCCCGTCTGCGGCTAGAGCTGTTCTGCGTTGAGGTAAGCGAGCCGCGCGCCGCAGAAGGCGCAGATCAGTCCCAGCCCGAGCGCCGCGAGCCCTGCGATAACGTCGACGGTGCCGCCCAGATTGCCCGTCTTGCTCATGATGCCGCCGATCGTGGCGGCCACAAATACGAGCACGATCAGGAAGCGCTGCGCCAACCGGTAGATAAATTCCCGCTCGCGGGCCGCCGCGATCAGATAGGCGCCCGCGGCCCAGCCGCCCGCGAAAGCCGCGCCGCCGATCGCCCACCACGCCATGGCAGATACGAACTGCTGCTTGCTGCCGGTTGCGGCATCGCGGAGGACTGCGTCAAGACCAAGCCCGAATACGGTCAGGAGAATGTGCACGACCAGGGCGGCGAAGACGCCACAGGCAATCGCTGCGGCGTAATGCAGTCGGCGCAGGGTGTCTGGATCCATCGGCTGCCGTTGAAAAGGGGACCGGGAGGTCGGCTCAACGGGCACAATAACCGATCAAAGCGGCGCGCGCGAATACCCTTTTGACAGCTGCGCCGCGTCGCTGCGATCCCGCGACGGGCCGCTCTCGAGGCTTGCGTCGATTTCCTGGTCGACGATGTAGCGCGGACGCGACTTGGTCTCGAAATAGATCTTTCCGACATATTCGCCGATGACGGCGATGGCGAAAGTCTGGAACGATGCAATCAGCAGGAACAGCAGCGTGACCGACGTCCAGCCTTGCACCGTGTGACCGGCAAGCCATGTGCCGAATACCCACATGCTCGTCCCGATAAAGACGACGAACAGCATGATCCCCATTAGGGCGATCATGCGGATCGGCCTGACCGACAATGACGTGATGCCGTTGACGGAAAGCGCTACCATTTTCGCAAGGGTGTACTTTGTCTCGCCGTGCAGGCGCGGGAGACGGTCATAGGTCACCGTCGCGGTCTTGAAGCCGAGCTGGACGGCAAGTCCACGCAGAAAGACATGCGCTTCGCCATAGCGCGCGAGCGCGCGGTCGCTCATCAGCCGGAAGTCCGCGTGATGCGGGATGACCTCGGCGCCCAGCCAGTTGATCAGACGGTAGAAGAAATCGGCCGAGCTGCGCTTGAACCAGCTGTCGCTGGCGCGGTCCCTGCGGACGGCAAACACGATCTCGGCGCCCTCGTTGAAGTGCTCGACCATCTTCGCGGCGACGGACATGTCATCCTGCAGGTCCGCGTCGAGGGAGATGGTCGCATCGGCCTTGCCGATCTGCGAGAGGAGACCGGCCAGCAGCGCGTTTTGGTGACCGACATTGCGCGACAGCTTGAGTCCGCGGACGCGTTTCGGGCGTGCGTGCGTAATTCTCTCGATAAGGCGCCATGTCTCGTCTGTGCTGCCGTCATCGACCAGTACGACGTAGCTTTTCGGCGAGATGATCTTTGACTTCTCGAGCTTGGCCATGTCGGCAAGCAGATAGGTCAACGTGTGCTGGATCCCTGCTTGTTCATTGTAACAAGGGATGACGAACGCAATGATGGGTGCTTTGGCAGCGGTCATGATCAAAATCAGCCGTGGCTTGCGCGGCGAACGGTCCCCGCGCGACTGGTAAATTCGCAGTCACGTGTCGCACGGCCGCGTTAATCCAAGGTATGCCGGCAGCGTTTACAAACCTTTTACTGCACGGCGCACTCAAAAGACGCCGAATCCGCGGTCAGAGCCCCGCGAGCTCGCGCATAATGCGGAAAAGGCGTTGCTGGCCCTCGAAGCCGATGCCGGGGCGGTTGGATAAC
>JBEVFG010000075.1:0-5921 GCA_040512415.1 Pseudolabrys sp.
ACCGGATATTTCGCTTCAAGCTGTTCCGACGGACTGTTGTGCGTGTCACCGTCATTGATGCAGACGGTAACTGAGACCCCATCCTCATTCTTTTTCGCACCCCAGCCCCCGCCCAGTGGGCCAATTCCGACGATAAACAATTTGCCATCGGCAGGAGAGATGCCGTGAATGTTTGGGAAGACCAGGTCCGCATGATGTCCGGCAATGGTGCGGTCTGGAATGGCCTTGGCGAACGCCTTGAAGACAGTGTCAATGACTGTCATCGGATAGGTCATCCACACCCGCATGGGGAATGGCCGCTCGGCGCTGATCACCCGCCCCATTGGCATGATCACCTTCAAGTTGCGGAAGCTGCCGTCGTTGACCGGATAATCAGTAGCGGTAGTCAGGCATTTGAAAGCAACCTGCGCGCAGGCAATGCCAGTGGTCACTCCGGAATTGTAGAAGCCCCTGACCTGACGACTCACTTCTGAGAGGTCAATGGTCATCTCGTCGCCTCGCTTCTCCACACGAACTTTGATCGGAACTTTCTTTCCTATTTCCAGACCATCGTCGTCCATGAATGATTCAGCTTCATAGATTCCGTCTGGGATCGAGCGCGTGTTTGCACGCGCAACCGCTTCGGAATGGTCCATGATCTGCGCGATTGACCCCAAGACCGCGTCCTTGCCGTAGCGCTCCACGAGTTCCAAGAACCGGCGCTCGCCTGTGGTAACGGCGGTAATCTGCGCACGAAGATCGCCCATCGCGCGTTCCGATAAGCGGACGTTCATGGCGATAATATCCACGAGCTCCTGGTTGACCACTCCTTCTCGCCGGTACTTAACGATTGGGATCTGGATACCCTCGGAGTAAATGTCGGTTGTCACTTGACCTAAAGTGCCTCCAACATCGAGCCAATGCGCCATGCAGCAAGTGAACGCGACCAACTCGCCCTGATGGAAAACTGGCATTGTAAAAGTAAAGTGGTTTAGGTGACTCCCCGTGGTGTATGCATCGTTCGTCACCAAGATATCGCCGGGTTTAATCTCAGACAGGCCATAGCGTTTAATCTTTGCCTTGACCGTCTCCGACATTCCGCGGATGAACATCGGAAGCCCGAGGCCGATCGAGACGGTGTCGCCGTTGGTCGTGAACAAGCCGACGGTGAAATCGAGCGCCTCGTAAATGATTAAGTTATACGCGGTTCGCGTCAAATTGGTCTTCATCTCCTCCGTTACTGCCAGGAGGCCATTCCGGATTATTTCCACTGTCACCGGATCGACGGTCTGAGCCTTTGAAGTGGACGTGCTCATTTGCGCTCACTCCCAATGAGAATTTGTAGATTTCCGAATCCATCCACGGCCAATTCGTCACCCGGCTGAACCACTGTGGTCGAGGCATGTTCCTCTATCAATGCCGGTCCATTCACGCGATTGCCGCTCCGCAAGCTTGCTCGCTTGAAAACGGGCGTGGAGACAAAGCCTTGATTGCGAAAGTACACGTCCTTGCTCGTCCGCAAGGCTTCCTTTAACGGTTCCGCTTGCCCTTCATCGACAGTGTGCCGGGGTGGCTTCCGCATAGTGCCCAGCACCGTGGTACGCAAACTGACGAGGTCTGCTGGCTCGAGCGGGGCAGACGTGCCATAGCGAATGGCGTGGACCTCATCAAACCGCCGCTTGATCGCGTTTCGATCCTTGCTTGCAAAGAATTCGCCCGGCAATTCGACTGTAACGGCGTGCTCCTGACCGACGTATCGCATATCGGCCGCGCGCTCTATTACGATGCCTTCCGGGCGGATGGCCGACATAGCGACAGCATCGCGCCCCTCCTCTTCCATCGAAGAGTAGAGGCCCTCGATCTCCTCGAATGACACCTCTTCGAGTCTGCGAAAGCAGGATCTCACATAATCATATCGCAGATCGCTAAAAAGCATCCCATAGGCGGAAAAATAACCGGGCGCGAACGGGATGAGGACGTTCTTGATGCCGATCTCGCGAGCAATAGCAGAGGCATGTAGCGGACCCGCGCCGCCGTAAACGACCATCAGGAAACTGCCTGCATCGAGGCCACGCTCGGTGGTAACCGCTTTGACCGCATAGGACATCGCCGTTACTGCGATGCGCAGAATCCCGTCTGCCGCTTGAGTAATATCGAGTCCAAGGGGCATAGCCAGTTTTTGATCCATAGCCCGCTTTGCCGCAGCGACGTCAAGCTTCATTTCGCCGCCCAAAAAGTTATCTGCGTCCAACCTTCCCAAAAGAACATTGGCGTCGGTCACTGTCGGTTCCGTTCCACCTCGCCCGTAGCAGGCGGGTCCCGGAATGGAGCCTGCGCTTTGCGGGCCAACCCGCAACGAATTGCCCTCGCCGACACGAGCGATGCTGCCGCCACCGGTCCCGACTTCAAAGATATCCATCATGGGGATTTGTATAGGCAGCGCTTTCTCGTATCCGCCAATCAGGGCGCTCCCGGTTGTCAGCGGTTTGCTGTCGCTGATCACGCCAGCTTTTGCGGTCGTGCCCCCCATATCGAACGCAATGGCGTCCTTAAGGCCAAGTTGCGCACAAATGGCTTGGGCGCCGATCACACCAGCCGCTGGGCCGGACTCAAGCATTCGGACGCAATCCCGGCGCGCATGCTCGATTGGAAAGAGTCCTCCGGTAGATTGGACGACAAAAAAATCGCCGCCGAAGCCTTGTTGTTTAAGGTGCTGCTCCAGCTGTGCCAGATACTGCGCTACGCGAGGCCCGACATACGAATTGGCGACAACCGTGGAGGCCCGCTCAAATTCCCTATACTCCTGCGAAAGTTCGTGTGAAGCCGAAACAAACGCGTCTGGCAGCTCTTCGCGGACCAGTTCCTTCACTCTGCTCTCGTGAGCGGGATTTCGATAGGAATGAAGGAGCAAGATTGCGACCGACTCGATGCCGCGCTCCTTAAGCGATCTTGCAAGCGCGCGGACGGCATTTTCGTCCAGCTTCTTGTAAACTTTACCATCCGCAAGAAGCCGCTCACTTACTTCGAAACGGGACGATCGTTTGACAAGAGGTTCGTGCTTGGAAAAGAAAAGGTTGTATGCATCCGGGCGGTTTACACGCCCAATCTCGTAGATGTCGCGAAAGCCTTCGGTGATGAGCAAAGCGGTATTTGCTCCATTCCGTTCTAGCAGCGTGTTGATGGCGATTGTCGATCCGTGCAGAAACAAGTATGCGTCGGCAGAATTTACGCCTGCACCGTCCATCGTGTTTTGAATGCCATCGACCAGCGCGCCGTGCGTGGACAGCGCCTTTCCAAACATCAGTCTGCCCTCAGCTTCGTCGAAAGCAGCCAGATCGGTGAATGTGCCACCGATATCTACTGCGATCCGAAGATGGCCTTTGGTCCCAGATTGTTCAGTGACTGCCATAATTCTCACCTTTGCCGTACAGAGTATTTCTTGTGAGAGTTGCTCACTTGACCTCAAGAACCTGCGTGGGCTTCGGACTGCACGACGTTCCGAAGAATTCCGATGCGGTCGATCTCGACTTCGACGATGTCTCCATCCTTCATGTAAACCGGAGGGTCTCGACGATCCCCCACTCCGCCCGGTGTTCCTGTTGCGATGACGTCGCCGGGGTATAACGGCGTGAATTTCGAGATGTAGGAAACAATTACGGGAACAGAGAAGATCAGATCGGAGATCTGAGCCTCCTGCATGACTTTACCATTGAGGCGCGTTGTTAAAGTAAGAGCGCCGAGGTCTGGGATCTCGTCCGGCGTGACCAGCGACGGACCGAATGCACCCGTGCTTGGGAAGTTCTTACCCGGCGTCCACTGCGCGGTGTGACGTTGCCAATCGCGCACGCTCACGTCGTTGTAGCAGGAGTATCCGGCAATATGTGCGCTCACATCTTGTTCGCTGATGTGACGCCCCCGACGACCTATCACAACTGCCAGCTCGCCCTCGTAGTCGAACGCTGTCGAGAAGCTTGGGCGCAGTACTGGGGTCTCATGCCCGACCTGAGTGTCAGCAAAGCGGGTAAAAATTGAAGGATACTTAGTCTCCGGTCGTTTCGTTTCGGTCCGATGGCTTATATAATTTAGGCCGACACATAAAATCTTCTGCGGATTTGGGATTACTGGCTCAAAATTAACTTCTTCCACCTGAAAGGTTTGCGGGCCCTGCGTACTCGCAATCAGAAGCTCTTGGAGCGCACCAGCTGCTAGCACCGCCCGCAGGTCGGCATAGCGAGAAGCAAGACGGTTGCCGACGTCTAAAACGCGATCATTCTCGAGGATCCCATAGCTCCGGACGCCGTTTCGCTCAAACGTGACGACTTTCATTCGTCAACACTCCCGAGATGATAATCGTTGCTATGAGGAGGCACCATTACTTGGCTTTTGCACAATCACGGGGACAATTCCTCCAGAACGCGGCCCTTGGTCTCAATCGCAAACAAAAGGCAGATGACGCCCCCAATCGCGAGGACAGCGCCGAAAACAACGAATACGTAGTTGATGCTATAATTTCCGACCACCCATCCGACCAGCAAGGGTCCGATGGACGACGCGATGCGCAGCCACGCGCTTCCGAAGCCCGCACCAACAGCGCGCAAGCGGGTGGGGTAGAGTTCTGCCGAATAGAGGTAGAGTGAGAACGTCACGGTTTGGATTATGGCATATGCCGCCGTGGCGAAGATGAGCACTTCCAGGGCAGATGTCGCTCCCAAAATTGCTAGGATCACCATTGGGACAGCGGCGAGGAAGAATGCCGACGTGTACCAAACCTTTCGGCCTACCTTGTCTATATAGAGAGCACAAAATAGCGCTGCGAGACATCCGAAGGCGCTTGTGGTGAAACCATAGGCAAGGCTCGTTTGAAGAGGTAGCTGAAAGATCTGGCGGTACAGGGTCGGCAACCAAGTGATCAAACCATTGGCGATCATGTATGAGCAGACCCATAACGCGACGAGCATGATGGTGCGTGGACGATAAATTCCTCTAAAGAGTTCGCGTATGTCCGATCTTGTTTTGTCGAGGGGGTGGATGGCGATACTTGGAGGCTCGAGTGTAGTTCCACGCCGGATAAGGCCATTTTCCATCCGAGCGACGATATCGCTCGCCTGCTGGGCACGACCGACCGTCAGCAACCAACGTGGCGATTCCACCATGAACCATCGCATCGGAATTGTGAGAATGGCCGGCGCGAGGCCAACGACAAACATGGCCTGCCAGCCGTAGATAGGCACGAGAAAATAACCGATGAGCCCAGCTGAGAGCAGGCCAAATAGAAAGAGAACCTCGTAAAGGAGGAAGAAACGGCCGCGACGCTTGGCGCTTACGAATTCGTTCATGTAGGCGCTAGCGACTGGCACCTCCCCGCCGGTCCCAATTCCCTGAACGAATCGGAATGCCATCATCGAGGTTGCGTCCCACGCAAAGAGGCACGCCAGATCCATTGATGTAAAGACAACAACGGTGATTAGTAATACATTGAGCCGTCCGATACGTTCTGCGAGCCATCCGAAGAAAAGCGCCCCGAAGAATTGGCCCAGATATCCCGCAGAGAGAATTGCCCCGATCTGGCCTGGGGTAAGGTTCCATTCGCGCGCTAACACGGGCATCGCATAAGCAATGGCCAAGACCGTGTAGGCATCAAAAAACGTCGCGCTTCCGATAACGATGCGAGCGACAGTGAGTTCTCGAGAAATCGGCAGCCGTTCGAGTCTGGCAATGACGGATTCGACGCTAGGCACCGTATCAACGGTGACGGCATGCGCTACCATTGGGGGTACTCCGTTTCCGTGTCCCTATCGCAGACCTTTCGGGAGATCTGTTTTTTTATGTGCAGCACTAGAACAGATACTCGACGTATTTCTCCACTTCGCTTTCCGAACTAGGACACCTCTTAGACCTTCTTTTTTCTATTTGTTAGGCTTTCGCCCCGACTGACTTACGGT
>JBEVFG010000076.1:0-14921 GCA_040512415.1 Pseudolabrys sp.
TTCCCGATTGAACGACCAGACGGAGTGTCGAGATGATGTCTCTGTTTACAAGAAGGAAAGTGATTGGTTTGTTTCGCTTGGTGGGGCTCGCAGTCCCGTTCAAGTTCTCGCCTCTCCTTGCGGCTGAAACTCAAGCCGCCACGAATACGTCAGATGTCCACTTGCTGAGCCAAGACGCTCGGCCTCCCCCGTCGGTCCCTCTACAAGATGCCCGGCTTTGCGCCCCGGCCAGTGACCGCCCGAGGTCTGATTCAAACTTGCCGAATGTGAATTGGGTGCGGGGCAACGAGGCACGCGCCGAGTGGACTTGGGCGGCGCAGCTCGCGGACAGCCCCGAAGCAGTTCCTAATAATCTCGGGAGGTACTTGGTCCAGATACCTGGGGTACTCGAAAAACAGCTTGATTATTCCACCAGTCTTATCTTCGACACGCCGTCCTTCCGAAACGGAGTTCAGATATCGGGGTTCGTCGACCGTGTGACGAAGGAGCTTGTAACCAATGCGATCGCCCAGAGACGGAGAGCTTGGTACACAATGACGCATCATGCCTTTCTAGGCATGCAATCCGCACGTCGTTATGGCACCGCCCCTGAAAAAATGGCGCAGAAGATGCTTCACCTCGACGCCCCGTCGACGCCGGGTGTCTTTGATCGCCATGAACGCGCAGCGGTGATTTTCGCAAATAAATTCGCCACGGATCCGCAGTCATACAGCGACCAGGATTTTGCGGAGTTCCGCGCCGCTTTTGGTGAATATGACCAGAATGTCTACGCGTCTGTGGAGCGTCCATTCCTTCAGCTTCGCGCCGCGCGTGAAGCCCGAGCCCAAGCGCTTGTCGATGCCAAATCAGTCAACGAGGCGGATACGCTCGCGCGAAGAGCTGCAGATAGCGTTCCTACAACGATGCCGAAGGATCTTCTCGCGCGGAAAATTAATAGCCAATTCGTCGAGCTTTGCTTTCACAGTATGCAGTTCGTCGGCCTAGCGGGCGTGTTTTCCGCTCTAAACATTCCCGACGAGGGACCGATGGATGGCGCGCTTCAGCCGGCGTACCCCCCTGAGTTCATTAAGAAGCTTAACGGTCTGCTTGCCGCCGGATCGAACGGGATCGGCGAGATCGTACCGCCCACCGTCATTCCGCCGACTGAGGCGATTGCTGCTGGCCGCGTAAAGGTTGGGCCCGCGCCACTCAAAGGAGCTCGCATCCCACTGGCGTCCTATGAGTTAAATCCTGACCGCGACTTCGGCATAACTCAGGGCGGACAGAGCCTCGCCGCGTGGGGCTGGGGTCGCGGCTCGCACCAGCCTGGCAACCTGGTGTATGCGCTGCAGTATCTGCCAGACGCAGGTCGCGAGGAGGCATTTTACTCGCTGGCTCTCATGTTCAACGAAGACCAGACTAGGAACGGCGTGCTGGTGGCCGGCTTTGTCGACCGCGTACTCAAGGAATTGCTGGTCCAGAAGGTCTATCGGCTCAGCCGCTCCCGCTATGGTTTGGAACACCACACAGTATTTGCCTATGATGAGTTCCTCCGGAGTTATGGCGGCGGCGGGTACAGGCGGCCGGGAACGAGCGACGCTGACGCGCGGCGGGCCACCGAACGCGCGCTAAAAGAGTGCACAGAAAAGCTTTTGTATGTCCATGAAGCAAATAAGCACCCGGAGAAATATTCACCCGTCGAACTCGCGGCGTTCGCGTGGGTGGATGCAGTCATCCTGAGACCTCACGAAGCTTACCGGCTTGAGCCCGCATTGCGCCAAGCTTTGAAGAGTCAGAACGAAGCCGAAATCGCGGCTGGGACGCGCTGGCTCGATTTGGCGGGAGGCGTGACGCGCGGCGAGGCTATCAATCGCTTGCTCGATCATCAAATCGCAGAGCTGGCTATGTTTGTCTCACACATGGACGGCGTCGGACGTGCGATGACGATGATGCAGTTGGAGGTGGAAGAACCTGTCCAAATCATTCGCGGCAGGTTCGGTCCGAGCGGCGGTATCGTTCCCGAATTGGACAAAGACGGACAAGTGATCCCGACCGGGTATTTCAACAACCGACTTGGCTTTCATGCACTGATGCGAGCGGTGGGTGTCGACGAAAGAATCATGACACTCAATGAGCTTTTCGCAAACCCCAAATTGAACGTCGAAATCACACGTCGACTCGAAGCGGGGCAGAGGTCAGTTGCAATTTCTGGCGAGGACGCCGCGAAGACCGCAGAGTTCTGAACGTTTGATTCCTACGTTTCAGGCCTTTTATCCTGGTCAATACTGCTTTCACCCTATTGCAGTATCGCGACGACGTACGACGCGGCGGTGCCAAGGATAAGCACGTAGTTTCATTGATAGCAGCGACCCATGCCTGATACTGACACTGTCAGCCATGCTCGTAAATTTCTGCGGGGCGAGCAGCTTAAGTTTGCGGAAGCTAACGAACTCTGGAAGCGGTTGAAAGAGGAGGATCAGCTTTCATTGGCGAGGCAGGTGCTTCGGCAGTTGCGCGAAAAGCCTCTCTGCCTCAGCGATGGCGTGCCAAACGACGCCCCGACAAAAGAGATCCTCTGCCGTCAGGAAGCGCTAGTGACGAGCAAAGACCCGGAGCTCGATGCAGCCACCCGTCATGATGAAGCGCTCGACCTCCTCGCTAACGGATTCGCATTCATCGAGAATAAAAAGCTTGCCGGCGACGAAGAAACTCTCGGTATTGCGGGTGGCATTTGTAAACGTAGGTGGAATGACCTCGGCCAGCTAAAAGATCTGGTGCAAGCAGCGGAGTTCTATGAACGCGCAGCCAAAAACGAATTGGGGGACGACGCCTACCCGCACATCAATGCGGCCTTCCTCGAGGATCTGCTAGCGGCAGCGGGCGACCGGCCGGCCGAGCGCCGCGAACGCGCAAAGAATCTACGCGAGCGCATTCTGAGAGATCTTCCGGTAAGCGCTACATGGTTCAACGCCGCAACCCGCGCCGAGGCTCTGTTTGGACTTGGGAAATATGCCGAGGCGACCGACGCGCTAGGGCGCGTTGGGCGGGACGCCAAACCTGCGCCCTGGGAACTCCGCACGATGGCTGAGCAACTTGCCCAACTCGCCTATCTTCGCGAGGAACGTCCGCTCGATCATCCGCCAATCCACAGGTTTTTCGAAACTCTGCTGCCGGGCGCGAGCGACGCCATCCGCTCCGTCATTATCGGAAAGGTGGGGCTTGCGCTTTCTGGCGGTGGATTTCGGGCCTCGTTTTACCATCTCGGAGTGTTGGCGTGCCTCGCCGAACGCGACATCCTTCGTGACGTGGAGGTGCTTTCTTGCGTCTCCGGCGGCAGCATCGTTGGAGCGTGCTATTGGCTGAAATTGCGCCAACGGTTGTTAAAACCCGAGCCGATGCGGCACGAAAGTTACGTCGAGCTTGTGCGCGAATTGATCTCGCACTTCCAGGATGCGGTGCGTGCGAACCTCAGAGGGCAGGTTCAGCCCTATGTGGCAGACGTCATTTGGCGCTTCCTGAACGACAAAAGGGGGGCCTTGGATCCGGAAAAAACAGCGGATGCGCTTGAAAAATACTTCTATCGACCGCTGTGGCCCGACGATGGTCCCATCCAAATGGACCAACTCGTCTTTAGTCCGACGGATCATGATGCGGCACTGACCGGATCCGAGGAGTTCAACCCTGGCAAACACAACTGGCTGCGGGCTCACAAGGTTCCGGCGCTGATCCTGAATGCGACAACGGTCAATACCGGACACGCCTGGCGCTTCACGCCGACCTGGATGGGTGAGTCGCCGTGGTCCATCCACGAGTCGGCCGACAGCATTCCAAGGCTGGAATGGTCTATGTACGACAAGAGCACGGGCTGGCAAATCAGACTCGCTCGCGCCGTGGCAGCCTCGGCCTGCGTCCCGATGGTCTTCGCACCATTGCGCATCGGCCAATATTACGGACAAGGCTTCGAGATAGCGCTTGTCGATGGCGGAGTGCACGACGGCCAAGGCTCGGTGTCGCTGCTTGCCTCGGGCTGCAACGTGGTTCTCGTCAGCGATGCCTGCGCCCAACTCAGGCTGGAGTCGGCGCCTGTCCCGGGTCTGAAGGGCCTGAGGACGTCGACCTTGCGATTTGTAGATACGCTCATGGAACGCGTGCGCCTGGCCAATTTCACGGACTTGGAAGCTCGTCGTCGTTCCGGTCTGCTTCGCGGTTTGACATTCCTCCACATGAAAGCAGGGCTCGATGCCGACGTTATCCGCCTGCGCTTTTCCCAGGAAGCATACGGCCTGGAACGTGCGCCTCTCTCGCCCTCGGGCGTACGCAAGGACTTTCAGCGGGCTCTGGCGGAGATGCGGACCGATCTGGATGTATTCACGTCCGACGAAGCGTACGGCCTGATGGCATGTGGCTATCAAATGGCGTCAAAAGGCCTCGACCGCGAGCTGCCCAAGCTCCAGAAGGTGTGGCGAGCAGCGCCTCGCGCCGATTGGCCGTTTCGGGAGATGCTCGCCGAGATAACATCGGTTGCAAGCACGACGGCACGTCGCGATGATCAATTGGCTGCACTGCGGGCCGGGCATAACGTTGACCTTTGGGCCGGCTCACCGAGCCGCCTGGCACGAACACCGCTACCACTATGGAGGAAGATCAAATCTTTCCTGAGCACTTAATACAATGGCACTAGTAAAGCTTAAGTGCGCCATCCCGCCGCAATTTTTTACCGACTACTTGTGTCTGCTCAAAGTTGAGGCCCGACGGCATATCGTTCAAAAGAAAGCGTAGGCAATCGATGATCCGTATCGGAATTGTCGGGCTCGGTTGGTGGGCAAGCAGATTGTGACCTGGCTTCTACAGGGTGTTTTCAGTGTGGCACCGAGCGGATCTTCTCATTGAAGATCGAGACGCTGAGGCTGCAAGATCCGAACCGTGCGAGATAGCCCATCATGAAATCGTTCACGCCCATGTGGTGAAGCGTCACTACGTCGCCCGCCAGCAGCGCACGGCGCTCCTCCGGTGTCAAATCGTAGTCGGCGACGGCCGCCGCCGGGTCTAACTGCATGCGTCCACGGAAATCGTGATCGCGCAGTACTTGCCGGCAAATCTTATGAATAGCGTGCACTGACATAGCTTAGCTCCAGCGCCAGCCGGCATAAGCGTGGCCGTTTTCCATTTGTTTTATGAGAAAATCCGGCTTGCGGCTGTCGGTAAAGGCCAACATGGCAATCCAGTTGAGCAACTCGCCGCCGACATTGCCGGCCGCGTGCATACGGTCATCGGTGGCGGCGCCAATCAGCGAATCGGTGTCGCCAGCCTCGAGATACCGGCAGAGCTCGTGTACCCACTCGGGATTCGGCACGCCATCGGTTTTGCCCGGATCGATGCGCGGTCCGAACACTTCGAGCGAAAAGCTTCCCGTCCCAATGATGACAATGCGCAAATTCTCCGGATAGACCTCAAGCGCCTTGCGGATCTCGCGGCCGAGCGCAAAGCAGCGACGAGCGGAAGGCAGCGGTGGCACATGCCCGCTGATGAAAAACGGAATCACCGGCACCCGCATGCCGGGATTCACGAAGTGCAGCGGCACCATCACCGAGTGATCGCAACCGAACTCACGCAGCGAGGCGACGTCGTAGCCTGCCCGCACAGTATGATTGTGCAGATATTCGGCGAGCTTCGGCATCGACGGCACGCTGTAGACGGGCATTCCGCCGCGCGGCTCGTCAATGGGGCCTGAAAATTTCTCGTCGATGCCGATTGCAAGAATCGGGAAGTTATCGAAGAAGAACGTATTGTAGTGATCGGTGTCGAAAATCAGGATAACGTCGGGCCTGGCCGCCATCAGCGAATCGCGCGCCTGCGCAAACATCAAGCCAGTCGGCGACTGCGCTCCTTCCTGTTCGACGCGCGAGGGGAAAAACGGCGTATGTGGCAACCCATACGCGGCAACGATTTTCGCCACGTCGGCGACCTCGCTCACTCAGTTCACCTTGATGTTGGCCGCCTTCACCAGGTCGGTATTGCTGATGATCTCCTTCTGAATCAGCGCGTCGAATTCGCGCGACGTCAACGACATCGGGTCAGCACCGAGCCGGGTGAGACGTTCTTTAACGGCAGAATTTTCCAACGCCGCCTTGATCTCGTTATGCAGTCGCTCCACGATCGGCGCAGGCGTCTTGCTCGCCATCATCACGCCAACCCAAAAATTAAACTCCGAGTTCGGAAACCCTGCCTCTACCGTGGTCGGAACGTCCGGCAAGGCGGTCGCGCGACGCGAGGAGCTGACAGCGAGCGCTGCAAGCTGACCTTCCTCAATAAGCCCTTTGGCCGGCAACAGCGGAACGAAATAGAAGTCGATGCGGCCGGCGACAATTTCGCGCAGAGCTTCGGGTGCGCCCTTGAACGGAACGTGCTGGGCATCAAATTTTGCCGCCAGCTTGAAACGCTCGGCATTAAAATGTGACGCGGTGCCGGCACCGGCCGACGCGTAATTGAAGCTGCCCGGTTTGGCCTTGGCGGCCTCCACCATGTCGCGCGCGGACTGATAACCCTTCGCCTTGGCAACAATGAGCACATTCGGCAAATTGGCGAGCGGAATGACTGCGGTGAAATCCTTGGCGGTATCGTAAGGCAATTGTGCGTAAGTCGCCGCCGTCACGGTATGTGAAGACGTGTGCACGAGCAGCGTATAGCCGTCCGGCGGCGCTTTCGCAACGACATTGGCACCGAGCGTGCCGCCCGCACCCACGCGATTTTCAACCACGATCGTCTGCCCGATCTGAGTGGACACCTGATCGAACACGGCGCGCGCGATGACATCCGATGCACTCCCGGCGCTGAATGTGATTATTGCCTTGATAGGCTGCGCCGTTGGCCATGACTGCGCCACGGCGACAGCGGGAGCGAACAGAACCACCAGAATAAGGATCGATGTTCGAATGCGAGACATGCCGCTTCCCCCGTCGCGTTTAACTTTGTTGCCGCATTTTTAGCACAGGAGCCTGCACCCGCAATCGATCATCTCCCACTTAAGGCCTTAGCGCGAATGGCCATTGCGCATGGGGGATTTGACCAGCATTGTCGGTGCTAAGAAGCACAAGGGAACACGGGTGATGATCCGTATCGGAATTGTCGGGCTCGGTTGGTGGGGCAAGCAGATCGTGACCTGCCTTGCAGAGAGCCCACGCTTCAGGGTCGTTGCCGGATGCGACATCGACATAAAGATGGCGGCGCCGTTTGCCGCCGCCCACAAGCTGGACCTCGTAGACGACTACAGGAGCCTGGTCCGGCGCACCGATCTCGAAGCTGTTGCGGTCGTGACCCCTCACCTTTTGCACGAAGAAATGGCCATCGCTGCGCTCGAAGCCGGCAAGCAAGTTTTTTGTGAGAAACCGCTCGCGCTTACGGCGGCCAGTGCAGAGCGGATCCTGGCGGCAAGCGAAAAGGCCGGCGGCGTGCTTGGTATCGGCCATGAGCGACGATACGAACCCGCAATGGAAGAAATGCGCCGTCTGTTCGACGGTGGAGCACTTGGCCGCGTATTGCACATGGACGCCAATGTGAGCCACAACAATTTCCGGAAGATGGATCCTTCGAACTGGCGCCGCGACGCCCGTCATGCTCCAGCCGGCGCCTGGACCGCGCTCGGAATTCATCTTGGCGATATGTTCGTCTCTCTTGCCGGAAAACCGGAGCGGGTCGCGGCCCGCACGGCGTCGCAGATTTTTCCGACGCTGTCGGAAGACTTCGTGAGCGCCGAAATTGACTTTGAGAACGGCGCCCGTGGACGCATCACATGCCTGTCTACACCGCCTTTCTACGGCCGCTTTACACTTGTTTGCGACAGGGGTTGGGTGGAAACACAGGAAGGGGGCAATGTAGACAAGGGCATTCCGTCGAGTTTTGTGTATTGCAGTCCGGATGGCGCCCGGCGCACGCGACACTACGAGCACGCGAATACTGTACGCATGAATTTCGAGGCTTGGGCCGATGCGCTCGAAGACCGCGTGCCCTATCGATTTACGAGCGAGCAGTTACTCGCCAATATCTGCATTCTCGATGCGGTGACACGTTCAGCGGCGGCGGATGGAAAGCCTATCGCGCTCTGATGGCAAAGTGCCGATGGTCCTCGAATTTTGTCCGCATTTGCGCTACACCCGCGCCGTATGCAGAGCGAAAAAGAACAAGTTGCACTGTCCTCGATCTTCGCCTCCGCGGGGTTGACGATCGCGAAGGCGATTGTCGGATTTTCCACGGGTTCGCTAGCGATTCTGTCGGAAGCCGGTCATTCGCTCATCGATCTCGGCGCTACCGTTATGACGTACGTCGCCGTCCGAATTTCGGGCAAACCGGCGGATGCAAAGCATCAATACGGGCATGGCAAAGTGGAGGCCCTTTCGGCCCTTGCCGAGACCGCTCTGTTGTTTCTGCTGTCCGGGATCGTGGTGTGGGAGGCGACCAAGCGTCTGGTCGAGCATGAGGCTCATATCGTCGAAGCAACTGTGTGGGCCTTCGCCGTTATCGCAGTCTCGATCATTGTCGACTTCTTCCGCGCCCGCGCTCTATCGCAAACCGCGGAAAAGACCTCGAGTCACGCGCTTGAAGCCGACGCGCTCCATTTTTCCTCCGATCTATGGTCTTCGCTGGCAGTGCTGGTGGGGTTGATTGGCGTACGTTTCGGATTGCCATGGGCGGATTCTGTAGCCGCCCTAGTAGTGGCAGTGCTCGTCTGCATCGCCGGCTGGAGGCTCGCCAAACGCACTGTCGACACGCTAACCGACGTTGCACCACCGGGGGCAACCGAAAAGATCACCGGTCTTGCCGCTCGAATCCCAGGTGTGGTCGCCGTCGAACAGGTGCGCGCCCGCGCAGTGGGTGAGCAGACATTCATCGATCTGACGGTCGCGGTCAGTCGTACATTGCCGCTCGACCGCGTGAGCGCGATCAAAGAGGCGATCGCCGCGGCGCTGCGCGAGCAGATACAGGGCGCCGAGCCGGTCATCACAACCAAACCTGTCGCGCTCAACACCGAAACCGTGCTTGATCGGATCATGGTGATTGCGCGCAACCGGGCGCTCGCCGTGCATCATGTCACGGTCCATGGGCTTAAGAACAAGCTTGCGGTTTCCCTCGATCTGGAAGTTGACGGCAAGCTTTCGTTGCAGGCTGCGCACGAAATGGCCGACGGACTCGAGAGCGCAATAGCGGCCGAGCTTGGGTCCGATGTCGAGGTAGAAACCCATATAGAGCCACTGCAGCCGCAGGACGCCTCCGGACGCGAGGCACCTCCCGAGCGGGTCAAGGCGGTCGCAATGGGCCTATCCGAGCTGGCCGCCAAAGGCCGCCATATCCGCGACATACACGACGTACGGGTGCGCGAGACCGGGGAAGGCGAAATTGTCAATTTTCACTGCCGCGTCGATCCGCGTTTGAGCGTCCAAAGCGTCCATGAAAACGTCGACGCCCTTGAACGTGCACTCAAGGAGAAATCCCCGCCGATCAAACGCGTAATTGGTCACGCCGAACCCATGCGCTAGTTACGGCAAGGCGCCGTTTCGTCAACGACAAGTTTGTTCTTCCATTCAACGGCCGGGCATCCTAGATCACAAAGCATGCGCACAGACACTGCACAGCCAATCCGGCTGCAAGACTATCGTCCACCTGAGTGGCTGGTTGATCGAGTTTCACTCGATGTCTCGTTGCATCCGACCAGCGCGAGGGTAAAAGCAACCCTGTCGCTAAGACCGAACCTGGCCAGCGCAGCAGCGCCACTGGTGCTCGACGGCGACGGCTTGCGCCTGGTTTCGCTCAAACTCGACGGAACTGCGGTGCCGGACGGCAATTTCGTCGCAACGCCTGACGGCCTCACGATCCCGCAGCCGCCAAACAGGCCGTTTACGCTTGAAGTTGAGACGACCGTCGATCCATCCGCGAACACGCAACTCTCGGGGCTTTATCGTTCGAGCGGCACCTATTGCACGCAGTGCGAAGCCGAAGGCTTCCGGCGGATCACATATTTCCCCGACCGGCCCGACGTCATGGCCGTCTACACCACGCGCATCGAGGCCGACAAAGCGGAGGCACCCGCCCTGCTCGCAAATGGCAACCTGGTCGAGGTCGGCGACGCGCCCGGCGGACGGCATTTTGCGATCTGGCACGATCCGCATCCCAAACCGTCTTATCTGTTTGCTCTTGTTGGCGGCGACCTTGCCGTTGTCGAAGACCTGTTTGTCACGATGTCGGGACGCAGCGTGACGCTGCGGATCTATGTCGAGCACGGCAAGCAGAGCCGCTGCAGCTACGCAATGGATTCGCTCAAGCGAGCCATGCGGTGGGATGAGGCCGTCTTTGGCCGCGAATACGATCTCGACATCTTCATGATCGTCGCCGTTTCCGATTTCAACATGGGCGCCATGGAGAACAAAGGACTCAACGTCTTCAACGACAAGTATGTGCTTGCGAGTCCCGAGACCGCGACCGATGCCGACTACGCGCATATCGAGGCCGTGATCGCCCACGAATACTTTCACAACTGGACTGGCAACCGCATCACCTGCCGCGATTGGTTTCAGCTTTGCCTGAAGGAAGGCCTCACCGTATTCCGCGATCAGGAATTTTCCGCCGACATGCGTTCGCGGCCCGTCAAACGCATCGCCGATGTTCGTGCACTGCGCGGCGCCCAGTTCGTCGAGGATGCCGGACCGCTCGCGCATCCGGTCCGTCCGGAAACATATCGGGAGATCAACAACTTCTACACGGCCACTGTCTACGAGAAAGGCGCCGAATTGGTGCGCATGGTGCAGACCTTGATCGGTAAGGAAAAATTCCGCACCGGCATGGATCTCTACTTTGCCCGCCACGACGGCGAGGCCGCAACGGTCGAGCAATTCATCCAGTGCTTTGCAGATGCCAGCGGCCGCGACATGACCCAATTCATGAGATGGTACAGCCAGGCCGGCACCCCGGAGGTAACGGTCGGTGGGCACTTCGATACGGCGCGCAAAACTTTCATCCTGGAATGCTCGCAGGTTGTTCCAACAACCCCGGGGCAGCCGTCGAAAGCACCGACGGTGATCCCGCTTTCGATCGGCCTTGTTGGAAAAGACGGGCGCGATCTCGCGCTCAAGGTCGCGGACGGCAGGCCACTCGAAGGCCGACCCATTGTGTTGACCGAGCAAACGGCCCGGTTTGAATTTGCCGGCATCGGAGAACGGCCTGTTCTTTCGATCAATCGCGGATTTTCGGCTCCGATCAACGTGGTGACCAATCTCAGTGCCGACGATCTCGCTTTCCTGGCGGCACATGACAGCGACCCATTCAATCGCTGGCAAGCGATCCAGACCATCTCAATGCACCTGCTTCTCGACAATGTTGCCGCGACTCGGGCCGGGCGACCGCTGCGCAAAGATGACAGGCTCGCGAGGGCGCTTGTTGCAGTGCTCGAGGACAGCACCTTGGAGCCCGCATTTGCTGCTTTGGCTCTGATCTTGCCCAGCGAGGGTGATGTCGCGCGCGAGATCGGGAAGGACATTGATCCTGATGCCATCTTCCAGGCGCGCACTGCCCTGCGGGTGGAACTCGGCGAGCGTCTCGGCGCCCGGCTCGCGGCGGTCTATGAGCGAATGACCGGTGGGGGCCGCTACAGTCCTGATGCCGGCAGCGCCGGGCGGCGCGCCTTGCGAAATGCCGTCCTCGATCTCTCGGCGGCGAACGGCGCAGCCACGGCGATTGCGCGCACCACCGAGCAATACCGGAACGCTGACAATATGACCGACCGAATGGCGGCGCTTGCGACTCTGTCCTTGCACGATGTGCCGCAGCGCGAGAACGCCCTGGCCGATTTCTACAACCGCTATGCGGGCGATGCACTGGTGGTAGATAAGTGGTTCTCACTGCAAGCGACGATCCCGCATCGGGACACGCTCAGCCACGTCCGCGCTCTAACCACCCACCCTGCTTTCTCGCTTGCCAATCCCAACCGGGTTCGCTCGCTCATCGGGGCCTTCGCGCAGGGCAATACCACACAGTTCAACCGCCCCGATGGGGCCGGCTACGAATTCATCGCGGACACCGTGCTTGCTCTCGACCAGAAAAATCCCCAGGTTTCGGCACGTCTTGCAACCGCGTTCCGTAATTGGCGCACAATGGAGCATGGTCGACAGACGAAGGCCGAAGGCGCCTTGCGGCGGATCAGGGCAGCATCCCCTCTTTCACGCGACCTTTCAGATATCGCCGATCGGGCCCTGGCGGCCCCGTGAAACGGCTGCTTTACGTTGCAAAAACTATTCGTGGGTAACTTTTTTTAAATATTTGACTCTTCGGACTCTCGACAAATCAGCGCCCATCGATTCCAATCGGCAAGTGATTCGGAAAGCGATGCGGCACATCCTTCCGTCTCGTGGGTGACAGGGGAACTTCCAACGGAGGCCGACTATGGCGCGCGCCGATACGGCGAGTGCGTCTGCACATCCCGATTCTATCAAGGGCCTCGCGCAATCCATCGCCAAACCGGCGTATCGACGGCTGCTGAACGCTGAGCCGCTCCTTCGCCGGGCGGTCCCTGTCCTGATCATCGCATTCCTTGCAACCATTTGCGTGGGAGCCCTTGTACAGGTGCTCGACCACCGCCGGCAGACTCTCGCGAACGAGGTCCTGTCACTCGAAGCCGCGGCCGATCTTGCTTCCGAACGCCTGCATCGTCCGCTCAAGAGGCCGGCCGCCGCCATCGAGCAGCCGCAGCAGGTGCTTGCGCAAGTCCTCCCTTCTTGGGCAGTGGCCGCAGGGCGGCTCTTTATTCTTACAAACCCGGACGGCGTGATCGCTGCCGCCATACCCGCCACGGACGCGACAATTGGCCGCCGGCTGATCGACGTGCTGGGCGCCACGCAACCTCTCACGACGTTTGGCGCGGGCGCGGGGGTCATGGAAATTGCGCTACCCGACAATTCGCGAGCGCTGGCGACAGTTCGCATGCTCAGCGCCCCGTTTGGTCAGCTCGCCGTGGTGCAGGAAAGGAAGGCCGCACTCTCCGAATGGCGTTCGCTGACGACCCTGACAATCACCCTCTCCTCAACGACCGGCTTCGTCGTCCTGATCCTCGGATTTGCCTTTCATTGGCAAGCGACACGGGCGCGGGAAGCCGACCTTATCTACGAAACGGTCCGCAGTCGCATCGATACAGCGTTGAACCGTGGCCGCTGTGGCCTTTGGGATTGGGATCTCGCTCGCGGTCGCATCTTCTGGTCGCAATCGATGTTCGACATCCTTGGGCTTGAGAACAAGAATGATCTGTTGTCATTCGGCGATGTGAATTCCCTGGTGCATCCCGAGGATTTGCGTCTTTACGACCTCGCCGTCGAACTTGCGGACGCAACTGCGACCACGATTGATCATGCCTTCCGCATGCGCCATGCGAACGGCCATTGGGTATGGCTGCGCGCTCGCTGCGAACTGGTGCGCCAGCCTAACGACCCGGGCCTGCACCTCATCGGGATCGCGGTCGACATCACCGAGCAGAAGAGCCTGGTAGAGAAGACTGTCGCAGCAGATATGCGCCTGCGTGACGCAATTGAAACGATCCCGGAAGCGTTCGTCCTATGGGACGCAGACAACCGGCTCGTGCTGTGCAACTCCAATTTTCAGGAACTGCATCGCTTGCCGGACGAAGCAATCACCGTTGGCGCATCCTACGAGTCGGTGGTTGCCGCGGGCAGCAAGCCGGTCGTTCGCAACAAGATCATCAATGCAGGCCCGAGCATCCCCGGTGCGCGTACGTTCGAGGCTCAGCTCGAGGACGGCCGATGGCTCCACATTAGCGAGAGGCGGACCAAGGACGGCGGATATGTTTCGGTAGGCACCGATATCACTGCCTTGAAGACCCACGAAGAGAAACTAATCGACAGCGAAAAGCGCCTGATGGCATCCGTTGCCGACCTCCGGGCGTCGCAGCAGCGCTCTGCGGAGCTGGCGCGAAAATACGCCGAAGAAAAGACCCGTGCGGAAGAGGCAAACCAAGCAAAGTCAAAATTCCTAGCCAATATGAGTCACGAGCTGCGCACGCCACTGAACGCAATCATCGGTTTTTCCGAAATCATGGAGTCCGGAATGTTCGGCCCGCTCGGGGCAGAAAAGTATAATGAATATTGCGGCGATATTCGTGGGAGCGGACAATATCTGCTCGAGGTCATCAACGATATCCTTGACATGTCGAAGATCGAGGCAGGCCGGCTCCGGCTCGATTTCGACGATATCGGTCTTGATACGCTGCTTAACGACGCAATGCGTGTCGTTTCCGCACGCGCTGAAGACAAGGCATTGCAGGTCACCGCGCGAATATCGCCGCAGCTGAAATTGCGAGCCGATCGCCGTGCGCTTAAGCAGGTGGCGCTCAACCTGCTGTCCAATGCCATCAAATTTACGCCGACAGGCGGCCGGATCATAGTTCGCGGGCGGGCGACCAGCCATTGCATCATTCTTTCCATCGCCGATACCGGCATCGGCATTGCCCGGGACGCTCTTGCGCGTCTCGGGCGTCCTTTCGAACAAGTGGAGAGCCAGCTGACCAAGAGCCATCAGGGTTCGGGGCTCGGTCTCGCAATCTCGAAGTCACTGGTCGAACTGCACGGCGGTCGCATGCGAATTCGGTCCACACTCGGCAAAGGCACGATCGTCATGGTGCGTTTACCGCTCGAGCCGCAATGCCTGCTCCCGCGCGAAGAAGCGGCCTAATCCACCACCGGATCCTGCCCCAAAATTCGAACGAAGCTCGCGCGCACCTTTCTCTGCGTATCGGCCAGCGTCGCTTCAAGCGTCGCAAAATCCGGCACGTCAGCGGCCCGCGCAAGAAGCCGTAGAAGGCCTGCCCCGGCCTTTTTTGGATCGAACGCGTCCGGTAGACACAAGCGCAGGATCTGCGTCAGGTCGTGATAAAGCTGAACCGCAGGACGCAG
>JBEVFG010000077.1:0-3523 GCA_040512415.1 Pseudolabrys sp.
ACATTTACGATGCCCGTTAAGGCGCATCGTTTTGTGGCCAGCGACCGGGTGGAAGGAACACTGGTGCGCCGCTCCGACGGGACCAAGATCGGTACCATCGAGCGGTTGATGATCGATAAGGTCAGCGGGAAGGTGGCCTACGCGGTGCTTGGTTTCAGCGGCTTCATGGGCGTTGGCGTGAAGCACATTCCGGTTCCATGGGATCGGATGAAATACTCCGTTGCGCTGGACGCCTATGAAATCAACCTGAGCGACGAAGAGTTGTCCCGCGCTCCGCTATTTGAAGGAGATGAGGAGTTCGACTGGGGCTACCGCGACGATGTGATCGGCAACCTCAACTTCTATCGCACGCCGCCCTATTGAGGCGCCGCACCGTTCGCCAGGGGGCCCGGAATGATCAGGTTATGCGACGCCTGCAAAGAGCAGATAACGAAGGGCCCGGACGACCTCGGACATCCGGGGCTAAAATTCGTTTTTAAAGGGCCGGGTCGAGAAAAACAGTACCTTTGCATAAATTGTGGCGAGACGATCTTTCATAACCCGGACATAACTCCCGCTTGGCGTGCCGACTTGTAGCGATATACGCCCGTCGCCTAGCGCAAAAAGCCCAGATGCCGGAGGTACCGGTTGATGTCCGCTTTTGGCACAAAGCGGACATCCCTAGTTGCACTGCACATGTCCGCTTTCGGGGGTAAAGCGGACATCAGGTGCACAGTACTCAAAGTCTGCTGATGCTTTGCACCTGCCCGATTACCCAACATTAATCTCGCCGAAACGTCTTCGTAATTCGAACTTTGTTATTTAGACCGGCGCTGGGCGGGGCCAACCAAGGCCTACGTTTATGTGGTTCCCAATTTCCACCGCACCGTTCGACCGCGATCTCGAACTAGGCATTGTTGATTCAAACGGTGTGCGGGCGATTTCTTTTCCGTGCCGTCGCATTGTTGGCGGCTGGATCAAGGCGGAAACCAAGACGCCTGTTGTCGTGTGTCCGACGCATTGGCGCGATTGGTCTACCGACGGGAGCGCGGCCCACTCGCCTTTCAAACCCCAGACGGCGCGTTATGAGTTCGTATGAGCTGCCGTCACGGGTCTCTAACGAGAAGGCGACTGCATATTCGGCTTCCACTCGCGTGCGAGCCTCTGCGCCTCGGCGATCTGCGCGGGGGTCATGCGACGTGCGATAAGGTCTCGAAAAGCTGCCGCACCTTCTTTGCCTTGCGCCGCCGACAAGTTGAACCACATGTATGCGCGGACCTTGTCCTGCGGGACACCCAGACCGTTGTCGTAAAAGACCCCAAGATTGTACTGGGCGTTGGCGTCCCCTTGCTCGGCTAGGGGGCGAATAAGCCGCAGGGCGCTCGCGTAGTCGCGTCTTTTGAGCGCAGCATCAGCATCCTCCAATGGCCCTGCGGTTACAGGTTCAACAAAGCTCAATACCAGAAGGACAGCGGCTATGGCGTGCTTGAGCGTGCGCTTCATGGTCTGTGCCCTGCGGTTTCTGCTCCATCATGTTAATTGCATTCCGAGTCCGCACAACGTTGCAACGGCGAATGCCCGCTATTGGGGGTAGCCGGACATGGTTTCCGCGTCGCAAAATGTCCGCTAATGACCCAAAGCGGACATGCGTTTATGCCCCTTGGGGCAATACCGTCGTCCCAAACCCCTGTTCTAAAATTGCGCTCGGTTCGCCAGAAAAAGCAGCACAGGGCCGGCGCGATCATAGGAGGTTGAAGATGAAATCAGGCAATTCGTTTTCCAGCATGAACCGCCGTGTTCTCGTTTCGGGGTTGGCATTGCTTCCGGCCTTGTCCGGCATGCCGCTCGTCCGAATTACCGAGGCGCAGACGGCACAGGGCGGCTCGCTGGCCTCGTGGAACGATGGCCCCGCGAAACAGGCGATCCTCGACTTCGTCAAGGCCACGACCGATCGGGCAAGCCCCAATTTCGTGCCGCCGGAAGAGCGCATCGCTACTTTCGACCAGGACGGCACGCTCTGGGTCGAACACCCGATCTACTCGCAAGTCATCTATTGTCTGGACCGGGTGCCCGCGGTGGTGGAGGAGAACCCGAAACTTGGGAACGTCGAGCCATTCAAGACGGTCCTCTCGGGCAACCGAGAGGCAATCGCCAAGCTGTCGCTGCGTGACCTCGAGAAAATCCTCGTCGCGACGCTGACGGGCATGTCGGTGGAAGTGTTCAATGCCGAAGCCAAGAAATGGCTGACCGCCGCCAAGGACCCGCGCTGGAAGCGGCCCTACACCGATCTGATCTACCAGCCGATGCTGGAAGTCATGCAGCATCTGCGCGGCAATGGTTTCAAGACCTACATCGTGACCGGCGGCGGCCAGGATTTCGTGCGTATCTATAGCGAGCGTGTGTACGGTGTACCGCCCGAGCAGGTGGTCGGCACCGCGGGCGGCACAAAGTTCGGCTACCACAAGGACGGCAAGCCGTTCCTGACCAAGGAGCCGAAGTTACTCCTGAACGACGACAAGGCCGGCAAGCCCGAAGGCATTCACCTGATGATCGGCCGGCGGCCGTATGCGGCGTTCGGTAATTCAGATGGCGACCGGCAAATGCTCGAATATACCGGAGCCGGCGATGGTACGCGGCTGAAGATGCTGGTGATGCATGACGACGCGAAACGCGAATACGCCTACGGGCCTGCACAAGGGCTCCCCGCCAGCAAGGTCGGCACCTTCACCCAGGCGTTATACGACGAAGCCAAGAAGAAAGGCTGGACCGTGATCAGCATGAAGAGCGACTGGAAGCGCATCTTTGCGTTCGACCAATCCGCTTGATGTCCGCTATTGGCACTTAGCGGACATGTCGAGTTGCACTGCACATGTCCGGTTTCGGGGGTAAAGCGGACATGCCGTTTTGCGCTGCACGGCCGCGTGCGATTGATCAATGAGTTGCGTTCGAGGCTCAGGGAGTACGCTCGCGAATCTGCGCCGTGCAACTTCCGGGAGCTCGCCAGACTTCGTTGGGCGGTTGATTGGCTGTTTATTTCAATATTTGACACTTGCTATAACCTATTGAATAACAAACACTCTTCGTAGCTTTTGGAGCTATGTCTTTATTAGCCGTAATTATTGCGACACCGCGATGACGGACCCGACGCCACAGCTTGCAATTCTCCGTGACCCGCGGCTGGCGGCGCATGCGCTTGCTCCGGCGCCGGTATGGCTGTGGAGCCCGGATGCCGATCGCATCCTTTGGGCCAACCCTGCAGGCGCGGCGATCTTCGACGCCGCCTCGCCAGGCGAGGCGGCGCTGCTGCGTTTCGACGCACGCCACTCGGCATCCATTCAGGTCGCTCGCCTGTCGGGCACACTCCCGCATGGCGGCGCTCCGCGGCTTGAGAGACTGCGCGGCTTTGGGGCGAGCATTGGCGCAACCCTCGTCTGTCTGTGCTCGCGTGTTGCGCTCGCCGACAACAGCGCCGCGATCCTGATCGCATCCGCCGAACGCACCGGAAAGGCGCTTGCCCTTCCGGATCGGGCAACACGATTGCTGC
>JBEVFG010000078.1:0-5641 GCA_040512415.1 Pseudolabrys sp.
AGCATTGGCGCAACCCTCGTCTGTCTGTGCTCGCGTGTTGCGCTCGCCGACAACAGCGCCGCGATCCTGATCGCATCCGCCGAACGCACCGGAAAGGCGCTTGCCCTTCCGGATCGGGCAACACGATTGCTGCGCGATTTCGGCCCGGCCGCGGCAATCTTCACCGCAGATGGTGAGACCATCGCCGCACAGCCGGCAGCGATCGAGCGGATGGGGAACCAACGCGATCTCGTCGCACTCGGCGCCGAAAAGCTCGCGCGAGAAGCCAGCCTGAGCGACATAGCGGAAGGCGAGATCCAAGCCGGTCATGTCACGATGATTAAGCTCGGCGCGGGCTCGACCTTTGCATTGCTCGTGGTTTTCACCGAACCGGCAGGTCCCGCGCGTTCCGGCGCGCGGACGAATGTGGTTGTGGATCTTCCGAAAATACCCAGTCCGGTCGAACTGGCGCCCGTTCAACCGCGTCCATTCCGTTTCGTCTGGCAGACCGACGCCGAGACGCGCTTCACGCTCACAAGTCAGGAATTCGTCGATCTGCTCGACTCGCAATCGGCCGCCGTGCTCGGCCGCAGCTGGGCCGAGATCGCCAAGGCGCTATCGCTCGATCCATCCGGAGAGATCGCGACCGCGCTGTCCAGGCACGAAACCTTCAGTGGCATAGAAACGGCTTGGCCAATTGACGGGCTCGACCAGCCTCTCGCGGTTGAGATGTCGGGCCTGCCAACGTTTGACAGCGAGCGCCGTTTTGGCGGATTTCGCGGTTTCGGCTTGTGCCGCGACGTGGAACGACTCAAGGACTTGCAGAGCCGGAAGCTCGAGGACTTGCAGAGCCGGAAGCTCGCGCAGAACCCGGCCGCGCCCAGCGAGCCGGCCAAAGTGCTGGCTTTTCCGGCGTCGCCGCCCGCACCGACGGGACCAGCTCTCACTCCCAAAGAGCACAGTGCCTTTAAGGAACTTGCGCGCGAGCTGAGCGAACGCCTGCGCAAGACATCGGGCAAATCCAGCGCCCCTGTTCCGCTCGAACCTGCTGAGCCCGTTGCAGCCCCGGTCGAGGTGCCGCAAGCGACGCCAAAGCCGGCACGCGACACGCTGGAAGACCGTTCGATCTTCGATCGCCTGCCGACCGGCATCTTGATCTATCGGCTCAACAGCCTGATTTACGCAAATCGCGCCTTCCTCGACTGGACCGGATATTCGACCCTGGATGAGCTGGCCGAAGCCGGCGGCCTCGACAGCCTGTTCATCGAACCCAAGATAGAAGCAGCCACAAAGGACCCCAGCGCGGCCAAGTCGCTGACGATCGCGACGAGCAACGGCAAGCAGAAACCCGTCGAAGGGCGCTTGTTCAGCGTGACGTGGAGCGGCGAGAGCGCGCTCGCTTTAATGATCGAAACGCAACCTGGTGCGGGCGGCAAGCAAGCCGAGACATCGCCGCAGCGGGGCGAGGAAGAGATTCGCGAACTAAGGGCAATTCTGGACACCGCGACCGATGGTGTTCTGATTCTGGACAGCAGCGGCCGCGTGCTCTCCGGCAATCGCAGCGCGCAGGCGCTTTTCGGTTACGATGCGAGCGAGCTGGGAGCCCTTTCGCTCAGCGACCTGCTGGTTCCGGAATCCCACCGCCCGGTGCTCGAACATCTCGAGCGTCTTGCCCGGCGTGATGGCGTCGGTTCACTCGGCGCCGGCTACGAAGCAATCGGCCGCGTGCGCCAGGGCGGTCTTGTCCCGCTGCATATCACGATCGGGCGCATCGAGGACGGCGAGAAACTTTGCGCGGTATTGCGCGACGTCACCGCCTGGAAGCGCAGCGAAGAAGAATTGATCAACGCCAGGCGCGCGGCCGAGAAGGCATCCACGGCGAAGTCCGAATTTCTTGCCAAGATCAGCCACGAAATCCGTACACCGCTCAATGCCATCATCGGCTTTTCCGAAGTGATGATGGACGAACGTTTCGGCCCGATCGGCAGCGAACGCTACCGGCAATATCTCAAGGACATTCACGCCTCGGGCGGGCATCTTATTTCACTTCTCAGCGATTTACTCGATCTGTCGAAGATCGAGGCCGGGAAGCTCGAGCTCACTTTCGTGAGCGTCAATCTCAATGATCTCGTGCAGCAGTGCGTGGCGATCATGCAGCAGCAGGCGAATCGGGAACGGGTGATCATCCGCACCTCGCTGCATGGTAATCTGCCGCAAATCGTCGCCGACGCGCGCGCGATGCGCCAGATCATGCTCAACCTGTTGTCGAATTCGATCAAGTTCACTGGCGCCGGCGGGCAGGTGATCATTTCGACAGCGCAGACCGACGACCATGAGGTCGTGCTGCGCGTCCGCGATACCGGCTCCGGCATGAGCGAAAAGGAATTGCAGATTGCGCTCGAGCCTTTCCGGCAGGTCCCGACGGTCACGCATTGGGACGCTGGCGGAACCGGGCTCGGCCTGCCGATCACCAAGGCCCTTGCGGAAGCAAATCAGGCGTACTTCCGGATAACCAGCCGGGTCGACGACGGCACGCTCGCCGAAGTGATTTTTCCCGCCACCCGCGTGCTGGCGCAGTAAATCCGAAATCGGTTAGGCTCTCGTCATGGGCCGCTTGTTCCACTGCATCGCATTCGCGTTGGTGTTCGCGAACACGCCCGCTATTGCGCCGGTCCGCGCGGCCGAGCCGGTCGACCTGCTGCTGGTTCTTGCAGCAGATGTCTCGCGCAGCGTCGATACCCAGAAATTTCAGCTGCAGCGCGAAGGCTATGCGGCGGCAATGGCCAATTCTCGGGTCATCGATGCCATCCGGTCCGGCCGTCACGGACGCATTGGTGTCTTGTTTCTCGAATGGTCGGGCTTCGGCAGCCAGAAAGTCGTCATCGACTGGATGATCATCGATGGGCCAAAAGCGGCGCAGACCTTCGGCGATCGGCTGCTCGAGTCGCCGCGGTCTTTCGCGGACCGGACTTCAATCAGCGGCGGCATCGATGCGGCTGTCGCCGAACTCGCGCGCGCGCCGTTCAGCGCCGACCGGCGCACGATCGACGTTTCAGGCGACGGAACGAACAATGCGGGCCGCGACATCGGCCAGGCGCGGGACGATGCGCTCGCCCTCGGCATTACAATCAACGGATTGGCGATTCTCAGCGAGACGCCGTTGCCCTGGAATCCCGAGCACACCAACCCGGCCGGCGGTCTCACCAAGTACTACCGTGACAACGTCATTGGCGGCCCCGGTAGTTTCGTGATCGAGGCCAGGGATTTCAGCTCTTTTGGGCAGGCCATCATCAAGAAAATGATCGCCGAAATTGCCGATGCGCGCGGCAACCCTGCAACGGCAGCCCAGTAAGCTTAACCCGTCCCAGCCATGAAAGGGTCACAGAGGCTATCCAAGGTTGGTGCTAGCGGGCCCGATGTTATAGTCCGTCGGCGCCTGACGCCGAAGCAACCGGAAACCTCCATTTGACAGCCGCAACCGGCTTGAAACGCCTGGGGATTATCCTGCTCGCCGTGATGGCGGGCGGGCTGCTCGTCCTGACCACAGCCGGGTACCTGATATCCGCCGATACCGTTCGCCAGCAAGTCCTGGGCGAGATCCGGGGCGTAACCGGGCTTGAGCCCGTCCTGCGCGGGAAGGCCAGCGTTTCGCTGTTTCCGACCGGGAGCGTCAGCTTCAACGATGTGATTCTGGGCGATGCCAAGCAGCCTGCGCTCGTTGCCGAGCGTTTGACGGCGCGCCTGCGGTTTTTCCCGCTGCTGATCGGTCGAGTCGAAATCGCCGACGTCACGCTGGATCGGCCGAATATCTCGGTAGAATTGAATCCGAACGGCCAATCCAATTGGTCGGGATTGATCGAGGCACTCACACGCAGCCAATCGGCGACACAGCGGCTCGCGGCGTTCTCCGAAATGCGCATCGAGGGCGGCACCATCGCGATCCGCGACGAGGTGCGCAAGATCACCGAAACCCTATCGGGTGTCGAATTCTCGCTGGCGTGGCCTTCGATTTCCAAAAGCTTTGGCGCCACCGGACGATTTATCTGGCGCGACGCACCGATGGACGCCAGCTTGACGCTTGCCGATTTTCCGTCGGTACTGGCAGGCAACCGCAGCGGCGTGAAACTGCGCGTCTCCGGCACGCCGATGAAGGCCGCATTTGAAGGCGCAATCAGCCTCAAGCCAACACTCAAAATCGAAGGCACGCTCGCCGCAGACGCCGTTTCATTGCGCAATGCGCTGGTGTGGGCCGGGCAAAAGCCGCCGCCCGGCGGCGGCTTCGGCCGTTTCGCAATCAAGGCGCGGACCAACGTAGTCGCCGGCACCATCAGCCTGTCGAGCGTCAATGTCGAACTTGACGGCAACGCCGCCGAAGGCGTGCTCACATTTGCCGCCGACGGGCGCCAGACTCTGCAGGGAACACTTGCCGCCGACACGCTCGACCTGACCTCTTATGTTTCGACCGTCCGTTTGCTGACGACCAATGAACGTTCGTGGAGCAGCGGCCGCATCACGCTCGAGGGCCTTGCGAGTGTCGACGTCGATTTGCGGCTGTCAGCCGCGAACGTCGTTGTGTCCAATGCCAAGCTTGGCCGCACCGCGATAGCGGCCAATCTGCGCGGCGGACACCTGGTCGTCACGATCGGCGAGGCGCAGGCCTATGGCGGCGTGATCAAAGGTTCGCTGGCGTTCGCCGAATTTGATCAGGGTGTCGAAGTGAAATCGCAGCTGCAATTCACCGACGTGGACCTTGAAACGTGCCTGGGACAATTGTTCGGCCTGCGGCGGCTTGAGGGCAAAGGCAGCATGTCGCTCAACGTCGAAGGCACAGGCAATAGCGTGCTGGCTGTGACCCGGACGTTGAGTGGAACCGCTACTTTGACCGGGACGAACGGGGCGCTTGCGGGTCTCAATGTCGAACAGTTGCTGCGCCGCCTCGAGCGGCGGCCACTTTCGGGGGGTGGCGAATTCCGCACCGGACGCACGCCTTACGATAAAATCGCCCTCGCGCTCAAGATCGCGAAGGGCACGGTCACCGTCGACGACGTGACCATCGACGGCGCTGCGGTCAAGCTGGCGCTTGCCGGAACGGCGTCGATCCCGGAGCGCGAGCTCGATCTCAAAGGCACGGCCTCGCTTGTGGCGCCGCCACGGCCGGGTGCGACGCCCTTCGAGCTGCCCTTTATCGTGCAAGGATCGTGGGACGATCCTATCATGCTGCCTGACCCGGAAGCGCTGATTCAGCGTTCGGGAGCCGCCGCGCCGCTGTCCAGGGCGTTACAGGAGCGCAACGCGCGGGATTCTGTGCGCCGTGCCATCGAGCGCCTGACAGGCGGCACGCCACCCTCGGGCACGATTCCGGCGGCCGACCAGTCGGCCGCGCCGGAGGCGCAACAAAAGGCTGAATAACGGCCTTCAGCGGCGAGTGCCGTCCGCCCCGCCTTCGACTATCATTCTGCCTGAGACGAGTCACCCGCCGATCCGTGCGGGCATGATGGGCCGTCGATGCTGAACCCTCTCTTTCGGACACTGGTCAAGGTCGTCGTCGCCTCACTGATCGTCGGCACCGTCCTTGCCCATTTCGGGATCACGGCCGAACAGATCATCCGTGAGCTCGGGCTGTCGACGGAGCGCATCGAGGATTATGCGCGGCAAGGCATCG
>JBEVFG010000079.1:0-8729 GCA_040512415.1 Pseudolabrys sp.
GAACGGATGCATCGATGGCGCCCGGCTTCGAGAGTTTCGATGCATTGAAACGTTCGAAACAGGCCGAGGACTACTGGGCAAAAGTCAATTCAAAACCCTCAGGACAGGCAGCAGAGTGACGGGTCAAGCAACAACGGCTTCCGCTATCCGCAAGGCGCCTGCATCGCTAACCGCCAAGGACGAGCCACGCATCCGTGTCCGCGGACTCGGCAAGCACTACGGTGCGCTCGAAGTCTTCCGCAATATCGACTTCGACGTCGGTGAGCGGGAGATCGTTGCGATCGTCGGCCCATCCGGTTGCGGCAAGACCACGCTGCTTCGTTGCATCGACGGTTTATTGCCGCACGATGCCGGCGAGATATGGGTCGGGCAGGAGCGCGTCACCGAGCCGATCGCCGGTGTCGCCATGGTCTTTCAGCATTTCGGACTGTTCCCCTGGAAGACGGTGTTCGAGAACGTCGCATATGGCCTGCGCATGGCCGGCGCGCCAAAGGCGGAGATCGAACGGAAGGTGCCGGAATTCATCAAGCTGGTCGGGCTAGGCGGCTTCGAAAATGCATTCCCGTACCAGATGTCGGGCGGCATGCAGCAGCGTTGCGGCCTCGCCCGCGCGCTCGCGGTCGAGCCCAACGTTCTGCTGATGGACGAGCCCTTCGCCGCCGTTGACGCGCAGACCCGGGAAATTCTGCAGTTCGAACTGTTACGCATTTGGGACCAACGCCCGACCGCGATGATCTTCGTTACACACTCAATCGAAGAGGCGGTGCTACTTGGCCATCGTGTGATCGTCCTCAAGGGACGCCCCTCGAGCATCCATGAGACGATCACCATCAACCTCCCCACCCCGCGCACGCGCGAAACGCTGCGTGAGCCGCGCTTCGCGGAGTTGCGCGAAAGGGTGTGGAACACGTTGATGCGAGAAGCCCGCGAAGCCGAATTCCAACTCGAACGCTGAAATGCCGCTTTCGGATTCGGTTTCGAGTTGCTCGTGAACTGGAGCACGCGTCGCTTACCGTCGCGACGAAAAACCAGCTAGCCCTCAAGAAACAAGGACTGTAAGGCGCATGTCGTCCGATCTCCGCCTCAAGGCTGCCGTTGCCCATTGGGGCCCGCGTTTCGTCGCTAACGGCGTCGTGCTCACCGACTTCGAGGAAGTGACCAATTCAATTGCATCCTACGACGAATGGTGCAGCGCCTGGTCGAAGCGGGCCGCGCACCACGAGCAGCTCGGCCGCGAGGCGCTCACGAAAAAACGCCTGCTGACCGCCGGCGAATGCCTGCAGCGTGCCGGCGTCTACTATCACTTTGCGTCATTCCTGTTCGTGCACGACCAGGCGCAGATGAAGGCCGCGCACAAGAAGCAGATCGAATGCCGGCAGGCCGCGCTTCCTTATCTCCGGCCACCCGGCGAACGTGTCGAGATCCCCTATCAGGGCAAGACCCTCGCCGGGATCCTGCGCAAGCCGGTCGGCGTCGATAAGCCACCTGTTCTCGCAATGGCGGTCGGGCTCGATTCCACCAAGGAGGAAGGCGATGCTTACGAGGCGTCGTTTCTCGCGCGCGGGATTGCGACATTGATGTTCGAAGGACCCGGACAGGGCGAAGCTCAATATGACTTTGCGATCCGCGGCGACTACGAGGTGCCGGTGAAGGCCGTGCTCGACTTCGTCGAGCAACGCGGCGATCTCGATGCCAAGCGTATCGGCATGTGGGGCGTGAGCCTCGGCGGCTATTACGCGCCGCGCGCGGCAGCCTTTGACAAGCGTATCAAGGCCTGCATCGCGCTCGGTGGACCGTTCAACTGGGGCACGGCCTGGGATGGCCTGCCGGAGCTTACGCGCGAAGCATTCCGCGTGCGCAGCCATTGCAAGACGCAAGACGAGGCTCGCAAGAACGCTGAAACGCTTTCACTGGAAGGTGTCGCGCAAAACATCGCCTGTCCGCTTTTCATCGTGAACGGCCGGCTCGACCGTATCGTGCCGGCGAAGGACGCCGAGCGCCTTGCACGCGAAGCGAAGGGGCCGGTGGAATTGATGATGATCGAGGACGGCAACCACATTGCGACGAACCGCGCCTACCGCTGGCGATCGCAAAGCGCGGACTGGATGGCGGAACAGCTCAAATAGTCTGAAAGCCGCGCGGCAACGCGTGCATTCGTTCTATTCCCGTGTCGGTAATCAAAACCATCTCGCCGGTCTGCACGCCGGCTTTTCCGTCGCGCGTCACCACGTTGGGCTGGATCACGACTGTCTGCCCGGCGCGGAACAGATCACCCGGCACCGGGCCTGCTGGACGGCTTTTGGTGCCAAGAATTGGCGGCAAATAGCCCCCTCCGTAGCCGTGCAGAAGATCGTCGATGATCGTGAAGCCGGCATCTTCGATGACGCCAGATGCTTCGATGACCTGCGCCGGAGTCGCGCCAGCCTTGAGGACCGACGCAATCGCATCGAAGGCGGCATCCGCCGCCGCGTGCAGGTCGCGGTAGAGCTTGTTTGGCTCGCCGAGCGCGAAACTGCGCAACACCTGACCGGGATGATCCCAGAATGCCGCGGAAATCTCTGCGACCACGACGTCACCCGACTGGACGCGCCGCATGCGCGGGAATTGGCGCGGCACTCCCAGATCGGGCGTTTGCATCGACGTGACCCCGATATAGTGGATGACATTGGTTGCGCCGTACGAAATGTACGCGCGCTCCACGAGGTCGCCGAGTTCCCTTTCATTCAGGCCTGGCTTTAGCCCGTCACGCAGCGCGGCCATGCCGAGATCGCTGAAGTGTGCGCCGATGCGCAGCCAATCAAGCTCCTCAGGCGATTTCACCTGCCGCAGATGGACGTAGTCCCGATTGAGGTTCTTGAGCTTTCCGAATTTTGCCGACAGCGCGGCGTGCTGGTCCGCCGTCATCGGCCCAAGCGTCGCGATATGATCTGCGCGTGCACTGCGCCGATCGAGCGTCTTTATTGCTGCGGCAATTGACGACTCGCCACCCCATGCCACATCGGCCTTGTCGGCAAGGATGCTGGCCTGCGGTGCGTGATTGACATATTGCACGAACAGCGTGTCCCGCTCGCGCGGCGTAAGCACGCCGACGGCTTCGGCGGTCACCGGCCATTGCGTGAGCCACTGCACGGCCGAGCCGAACCGGCTAGCGCCGCAAAACACCAGATGGTCGCATCCGGCTTGCGTCAGCAGCGCCTCGACGACAGCACGGCGTCGCATCATCTCCTGTTCGGAGAAACGCGGATATTCGGCTTCGACAATGCGCCCGAGTTGCGGAGGAAGCGTCACGTCGCCTTCTTGGGCAGTGCGACAATCATGTCAAGCTCGACGCGCGCGCCCGGGGACGACAGCTGGTTGATGCAAACCGTCGTGCTGGCCGGTCTCCAGTCGCCGAAATACTTGCCCATTGTGCGATGCATCGCATCAGCGTCACGAAAGTCGGTCAGATATTTCGTAATTTTCACCACATCGCGCCAGCTCGCTCCGACATGGTCTAGGATGGATTTGATCGATGCCATCGCACGCTCGGTCTGCTCCTCAATCGCATGTGGCTGCACGTGCTCTTCATCTACGTGCGGATGCTTGTGATAGAGCGGCGACGACGTTGCGCCCGAAACAAACATCAGGTCGCAGGCGCCGACGATGTGGATGGCCGGCGCATACGGCATCGTGTGCGCCTCTTCAGGCTTTGGATGCACGGGCTCAAGTCGAAATGTCTTCTCGGGTCTTGTCATAACGGTCATACACATCCTCCGGGTCGGCTAGTGCGGACGGCCAGTTTGGGACCGAAATCGCTTCACGCGCAACTCCCTGAGTTGATCGTTACGCGGGAAACGCTAACGTGCATCGCAAGCGCCCATGGGAGAGCCCGAATGCCCTCAACGATCCTCGATTCCGCTGTATTCCGCGACATCTTTACAACCGAAGCGATGCGGAATGTCTTCTCGGATGAAAGTCGGGTGCAGAAATATCTTGATTTCGAGGCCGCGCTTGCGCGTGCGCAGGCCAGGCTTGGCATCATTCCGAAGGAAGCCGCTACCGAAATCGTGCGCCATTGCTCGGCCGACAAGATCGACATGGCTAAACTGAAGGAAGCAACCGAGAAGATCGGTTATCCGGTTCTGCCTGTCGTGCAGCAGCTCGTGAAGCTCTGCAAGGATGGGCTTGGGGAATGGTCGCATTGGGGCGCCACCACCCAGGACATCACCGACACCGCAACAATCATGCAGATTCGCGAGGCGCTCGCGATCGTCGCGAGGGACATAGACGGAATTTGCGATGGCCTCGCCGCGCTTGCGAAAAAGTACCGCGACACGCCGATGGCCGGGCGAAGCAACCTGCAGCAGGCCGTGCCGATCACCTTCGGATACAAGATGGCGACGATGCTGGCCGCATTCGAACGGCACAAGCAGCGCCTCAAGGAAATGAAGCCGCGCGTGCTCGTCGGCGAATTCGGCGGCGCCGCCGGAACGCTGTCCTCGCTCGGCAAGGATGGCCTGAAAGTGCAGGACGAGCTGATGAAGGAGCTCACGCTCGGCCAGCCGGAAATTTCCTGGCACACGGTGCGTGACCGCATCGCGGAGGTCGGATGTTTCCTCGGGCTCGTCACCGGAAGCTGCGGCAAGATCGCATTCGACGTGAAGCTTTTGACGCAGACCGAAGTCGAGGAAGTATTCGAGCCGTTCCACGCCGGCCGCGGCTCGTCATCGACGATGCCCCAGAAGCGCAACCCGATTTCGTCGGTCTACATCACCGCGCAGACGGCAATTGTGCGCCAGCTCGTTGCGGCCCTGCTCGAGGCGCAGATCGAGGACCATGAGCGCGCGACAGGGCCTTGGGAAATCGAATGGATCGCGCTGCCGGAAATTTTCATGCTGTCGGCAGGCGCGCTGGCGCAGACGCGCTTCCTTGTCGAGGGCCTTCAGGTCAACGAGAAGAAGATGCGCGAAAACCTCGACATCACCAAGGGATTGATCATGTCAGAAGCGGTGATGATGGGCCTGGGCGCGGTCCTCGGCCGCAACAAGGCGCACGATCTTGTCTATGACATCTGCCGCGACGTGGTGAAGACCGGGCGACCCCTGATCGATCTGCTCGCGGAGAACAAGGAAATTGCCAAGCACGCCGACCGCAAGAAGCTGGAAAAACTGGTCGATCCGGCGAACTATCTCGGTGTCGCCGGGGAGATGGTCGATCGCGTGCTGAAGATGCGGAAGTAGACTATCCGGATTTCGGCATTGTCTTCCAAATCGCCAGCGCAACCAGAAGCGTCATCGCGCCGATCAGCAAAAATAGAGCGGGGACGGTTGCTCCGAATTTCTGCATGACCGCCACGAGGATTGTCGCGCCGGTCATAAACGCCGCGTTGAGCACATTGACCGCAGCGATGGTTCGCGCGCGGTGGTCAACGCCGCTCCAGGCTTGCACCGCGGAAAAAGCCGGCACGATGAAAAGGCCGCCCGCAACTGCGAGCCCGCACAGATCCGCGGCCGCGCGAACGCCGAGCACCGACGTGAAGACCGCGGCTGGCCCTTGCGGCGGCGCAATCGGCGCGGCGCCAAGTGTCGCAGCGCCTAGATCAATTGCGAAGATGCCGATCAGCACGGCGCCGACAAGCGTTGTTCTGAGCACGATCCGGCCACGCGCGATTGCCGCCGCAAGACCGGAACCGGCGCCAACCGCAACCGTGAATATCGCAAGATAGGCTGTAACTGTGTCTTCGTTCCCACCGATGAGAGTCTTGATCAGCGGCGGCAGCAGCGACAGCACAACGATGCCGACCAGCCAAAACCAGCTCGTCACCATCGCGCCCCACCATAGCCGCGGGTCGGCACGCAAATGACGGATCATTGCGGCCGTGGAAGTGACGATATTGGCCGAGATCCTCAAATTCGGTGCGCCCTCGCCGGTCGCCGGAATCAATCGCGCCGACAGCCAGCACGCGATCGCAAAGCCTACGACCAATGCCGCAAAGAGGGCGTGGCTCCTTTCACCGTGCGCGGCGAGGCCGCCAGTGATGGTTCCCAAGAGGATGGCAACAAAGGTGGCGCCTTCCACCAGCGCATTGCCAATTGGCAATTGCTCGCGCCGCAAGTGGTCCGGAAGGATCCCGTATTTGATGGGCCCGAACAGAGCCGCAAGGATGCCGAACCCGAGCAGTGCGACATACAGCAGAGGGAGCGAAGCCTGCACATATCCCCATGCCGCCAGCGCGGCGACAAAGATTTCAATAAATTTCAGGCGCTGGGCAACCAGCGCCTTGTCGTAACGGTCCGCCAACTCACCGCCGAGCGCCGAAAGAAAAAAGTACGGCGCGATGAATATCGCGCTTGCGAGCGTGATCAGGACTTCGGCATCGCGCGCGTTCAGATGGAACAAAACGACAAAGACCAGGGCAGTCTTTAGAAAATTGTCGTTGAAGGCCGCAAAAAATTGGCACCAGAACAGAGGCGCGAAACGCCTCGACAGTATTATCGGCGGCGGCATTCCCGCATTATTGCAAAGTTCCGGAACGCTTGCTCAGGCAAAAAAACAGGCGGCACTCCGGCCGCCTGAGCCTTTTCCCACTGATCCGTGTTCAAGGCCGAGCGTTCTCCTCGTAGGAATCGACAACCATCGCCCCCAAGGCGAGGCCGAGGGAGATGCTGATGACGACGCAAAACAGCGTGAGCCACATGGCGTACCTCCTAGAGCCCGGTTCCAAACGTAGGGAAGTCTGGCAAAACCAACGCGCCAGAACGGGCCGCGTTCCCAACTTTTTTTGGAGGCCAGTTGTGCCGGCAAAACACGCGGAATCGGCATCTTTATGACCCAAAGCGGATCGATGAACTCAGGTCGGCCAATAAAAGATGCAAATCGAGCTCGCGAAATTCTAGATAAATTCGACGTAACCAGCGCTGCAACTCGATATGCGCATCAAGGGGTACACCCGTCGCGTTGCCCATATTCGAATCTGCGAATGAGAACGGCGGGCTGTCGATCAGCTTGCGCAGGCCCGGAGCCAGCGCCGGTAATTTGACAGTCAGCGCGCCGCTGCCGGCGATCGGATACTTGTCGCGATGTTGCGCTGATCCGAGCATCTCGTTGTGAAGCGGCACCAGCATCGCACGCGGAAATCGATCGCGCAGGCTGCGGTACGCCGTGACCGATGTCTGGTCGGGCGTCACCATGAACAGGACCGCGATGGCAATCGCCCGTTGCCGGGCTTCCTCGATGAAGTCGATCTGCTGCGCCAGCGTGAAAAAAGATTCAAAAGATTCATGCCCGAGATCGATGATCTTTGTCGTGTCATCGCCGGTCACCAGCCTGTCGAACAGAGCCATCTGTCCGTTCACATCGCGAACGGAAGCTGCAACCGTCTGCTCGGGCATAAATTGCGTGAGCGTCCGTTCGCCTGAATTGAGGTCGAAGGCGACAACCTTGCGGTTCTCACTCTGGTGGAAGTCGGTCAGCAACCGCGCGATCAACGTTTTTCCCACGCGCGGGCGCGGCGATGCGACAATGGTGATGGAGTTGCGAAATGACATCACCTGACCGGACGCCGCGCGCTGACCCGGCGCGACTTTGATCGATGTTAGCCGGCGACCTGACGGACGTTGCTTTCCATCTTCGGCGAGACAAGATCGACCAGCTTCACCTTGTCGAATTCACCCCAGACGTTGCCGAGCCAATGGCGCACGTAACCCCGAAGAACGAATGAATTGTTTGCCGCTTCGCCTTTCGGCCCCTTGTTGCCGACAAACGAAACGAAAGGCACGCTCGCCACTTCCACCTGCTCGTAGGCCATTTCGTTGAGCTTCGGGATCGTGATCTCTTCGGCGCCCTTGATCTTCTTGAAATATGAATTGTAGGTCGCCGGATCCCATTCAAAGAATGTCGTGTTGTTCACGAAATTTTTGACCAGGAAGTAGTTGGCGTCGCCGACGACGCGTGCCGTTTCGGCGATCTCCTCCAGTGAGGCGATCGACGGGCCGAGGATGTGGAACACCGCAAAGGTGATCTGCCCTTTTTTCGCCGATTCCAGAAACCCGATTTCAGTGAGCGCCCGGAGCGTCGATGACAACAGGCCGGCACGCACATCGATGACTGTCACCTTGGCATCGGCGCTGCCCAGCGTGTCGAAAATCTTCATCTGATCGGAGACCGAGGTCACATCGACCACCTCGGTCAGGTCGGGATGAAAACGCTTGAGCGTGCCGCGCGGCGCTTCCGTATCGAAGGCGCGGGTTTGCGTCTGATGCGCGCCAAAATAGTCGATCAAGGTACGGGCGACAGTTGTCTTACCAACGCCACCTTTATCGGCGCCAACGAGAATAACGGCTGGTCTGGCCATGGGGCTACTCTACAGGCGAAGTGACTGATCCCTCTGCGCAATATCTTACGTTATCGGTGCAGGAGATTGACAGGTCTAATTCCGCACGCCTGTAGACGCCCCGGCCCCAACCACGTCGCACGATCACAAATTACCGCACTATTTCAAGCAATTGTGCCCGCGCACGAAGTTCGCCCAATTTACCTTGCCGAACGAAATCCGAGAGGGGCGTCAATGCATAAAAATGGTGCCGGCGGAGGGATTTGAACCCCCGACCCCCCGCTTACGAAGCGGATGCTCTACCGCTGAGCTACGCCGGCTGAAAACCGCGCCACTGATATCGGTGCAGCCCACAATTGGCAAGCAATACGGCCTTTGTCAAGATCGGAAGAGCACACGTCTGAACTCCAGTCACTCG
>JBEVFG010000080.1:0-8842 GCA_040512415.1 Pseudolabrys sp.
GCAAAAAAGGGCTATGCCGGCCCCGTGGTTGTATGTGCCGCCTATTTCTCGCCTGTTGCGGGCTTCATCCCGTCACGGACGGCGATCAAGTACCTCTCCAAGCAGCGCGAGATGGAGGTCTGGCTGGCACCAATCGCCGGCACGCGCGTTCTGGTGCCGTACCGCGCTCAGAGCCCGACGCCGGTCGGCCAGGCTGTGCTCGAGGCGGCCGAATTCATCTCGGTGCCGCTTCCCGCGCGGGCCTCGGCCAATGGTGTGAAGACGCAATAACCGATAGCGCTTGACTCGTGGGCCGTCATCGAATCCAGGCTCGCGTTAACGTTTGAGGGGACCAAATCGCGCTTGAATCGAGCCTGCGCTACTCCATCTTGTGGCTGTACGCCCGGTGTTTGCCAGATGTCGCCGTGAACGAATCCATACAGGGCCCGAGTCAGTGATTCGGGCGCGATTCGTTCCAGACTCGTTCTAGAGCTTAATCAGCCGGATGCTTGTCGTCGCATTGTGATACAGGGAAGAGGCGTGCAGGCGGCGATCGCTGCCGCCGGCACCAGTTCGGACGCGTAATGGCTATCAGTTTTTCTCCGCAGCCTGCCCGAGCATCGCGAACCCGCGGTGCCGGTGTAACGGCAGTGCTGGGACCCACCAATACGGGCAAGACGCATCTCGCCATCGAGCGGATGCTCGCGCATTCCTCGGGCATGATCGGGCTGCCGCTGCGGCTGCTGGCGCGCGAGGTTTACAACAAGGTCTCCGAGCGGGCGGGCAAGGAGGCCGTCGCGCTGATTACCGGCGAGGAGAAGATCAAGCCGTCAAACCCGCGGTACTGGGTCTCGACTGTGGAGGCCATGCCGCGCGATATCGACGTCGCCTTCATGGCAATCGACGAGGTGCAGCTGGGCGCCGACTTCGAGCGCGGTCACGTCTTCACCGACCGGATGCTCAACGCCCGCGCGCGCGACGAAACGTTGGTGCTCGGCGCGGCCACCGTGCGGCCCATGGTGGAGAAATTACTACCTGGCGCGCATGTCATCAGCCGGCCACGGCTGTCGACACTCACTTACGCCGGCGAGAAGAAGCTTACGCGCCTGCCGTCGCGATCGGCGATCGTCGCCTTCTCGGCGGAAGAGGTCTACGCCATCGCCGAATTGATCCGTCGGCAGCGGGGAGGAGCGGCGGTCGTGCTTGGCGCGCTTTCTCCGCGCACGCGCAACGCGCAGGTCGCCCTCTATCAATCGGGCGACGTCGACTACCTGGTGGCGACCGACGCCATTGGCATGGGCCTCAATCTCGACGTCGACCACGTCGCCTTCGCCTCCGACCGTAAGTTCGACGGCTATCAGTTCCGCAAGCTCAATCCGGCCGAGCTTGCGCAGATCGCCGGCCGCGCCGGCCGCGCGACGCGCGACGGAACGTTCGGTACCACCGGCCGCTGTGATCCGTTCGAGCCCGACCTAGTTCAGGCGCTGGAAAGCCACACCTTCGAGCCGATCCGGCTGCTGCAATGGCGCAACACTGACCTCGATTTTGCCTCGATCGGCGCCCTGCAGGCCTCGCTCGCAGCACCGCCGAATGAACAAGGGCTCACGCGTGCACCGATCGGCGAGGATATTTTGGTCCTGGAACATGCCGCACGCGACGAGGACGTGCGCGCATTGGCGGCGAACCGGGCAGCAATCGCCCGTTTATGGGATGCCTGTCAGGTTCCTGACTATCGGAAGATCGCACCCGCCACGCATGCCGAACTGGCCGTGACCCTCTATGGATTCCTGATGCGAGAGGGTAACATCCCCACGGATTGGTTCGCTCGCCAGGTTGCCCTTGCCGACCGGACCGACGGCGACATCGACACTCTCTCCAACCGGATCGCGCATGTCAGGACCTGGACTTTCGTTGCCAACCGGCCGGATTGGCTTGGCGATCCGGACCATTGGCAAGGGGTCACGCGCGCCGTCGAAGACAAGCTGTCCGATGCGTTGCACGAACGTTTGGCCGAACGTTTCGTGGACCGCCGCACCAGTGTGTTAATGCGGCGGCTGCGTGAGAACACGATGTTGGAAACCGAAATCGGAAAGTCCGGGGAAGTTAAAGTCGAGGGGCACGTGATCGGCCGCCTCGACGGTTTCATGTTCGCGCCGGACGCCTCCGCCGCGGGGTCCGAAGCCAAGGCGCTCAACGCTGCCGCACAGAAGGCGCTCGCCGGCGAGATTGAGCTGCGCGCGACCAAGCTTTCGCAGGCCTCGAACGATCAGATTGTACTTGCCGCCGACGGCGCCCTGCGCTGGACCGGCGATCTTGTCGGCAAGCTCGCTGCCGGCGACGATACCTTGCGTCCGCGCGTTCGGATCATCGCCGACGAGCATCTTACCGGTCCCGCGCGTGAATTGGTGCAGAACCGACTCGACCTCTGGCTCAAGACCCACATCGAGAAGCTGCTCGCACCGCTGTTCTCGCTCACCGCCGCTGAGGACGTGACCGGAATGGCGCGTGGCGTTGCTTTCCAGCTTGTCGAAGCGCTTGGCGTGCTCGAACGACAGAAGGTAGCGGAAGAAGTCAAAGGCCTTGACCAGCCCGCGCGCGCGACGTTGCGCAAATATGGCGTGCGCTTCGGCGCCTATCACATTTATTTGCCGGGGCTTCTCAAGCCCGCGCCGCGCGCGCTGGCAACCCAGCTGTGGGCGATCAAGCACGAGAGCCCTGATGCGAAGGGCGTGGGCGAATTGCTGCATCTCGCCGCCAGCGGCCGGACGTCGATCCCGGTCGATAAGGAAACGCCGAAAGCGCTCTACCGGACGGCCGGCTACCGCATCTGCGGCGAGCGCGCGGTGCGCGTCGATATTCTCGAGCGCCTCGCAGATCTCATCAGACCCGTACTGTCATGGCGCGAAGGCGCCCCCGGCCCGAAACCGGACGGTTTCTTCGACGGCCGCAGCTTCCTCGTGAGCGGCGCGATGACGTCCCTCACAGGTGCATCCGGCGAGGACTTTGCATCGATCTTGCGTTCGCTTGGATATCGGATGGATCGCAGGCCGAAGTCGGTGGAGGCGCCAGCAGCACCCGAGGCAGCGGCCGCTGCCCCGGACGCAACAGTGGAGACTGCACCTGCGAGCGAGACGCCGGTCGAGCCGGCTCCGGTTGAAAGCGCGGCGGCTGCATCCGCGACCGATGTCTCATCGCGCTCGTTATTGCCCGAGCCTGAATTTATTCCGGCTGAAGTTGCGCCTTCGGTGCAAGAACCGACGGAAGCACCGGCACGAGAGGCTGCGTCGGCCGAAACTGCGGTGGCAGCACCTGTCGAAAGCGCACCAACAGAAGCGAAGCCCGCCGAAGAGCCCGCGTTCATCGAAGTGTGGCGCCCTGCGGGCCGCTCCGAGCGGCGTCCGCATCGTCCGCGTCGACCGCACCGCCAACAGCAGACGCAAGTTGCCGTGACTGATGGTGCACCCGCGGCCCCTGCGGAAGGCGAGGCGGCCGCAGCGCCATCGACCGATGCGACTGCGCCGTCGCGCGGTCCGCGCCGTCCGCGCCGCGAGCGCAGCGAGGGAGCCGACCGCGAAAAGCGCCAGGAGGGTTTCGAACGGCAGCAGCGCATGCAGAAGCAGGGGGAGCGCGGCGAGCGGCAGGATGGCAGGCCGCGCAGTGGCCGCCCGCGACGTGAACGCGGGGAAAGTGTCGATCGCGCCGAACGTGAGCGTTACTACGCCAAGCCCTTCGGCAATTCTGGCGGCCGCGACAAGCAGCCCGATCCGAATTCGCCTTTTGCCAAACTCGCTGCACTCAAACAGCAGCTTGAGCAGAGCGGCAAAGATCCGTCTTGAGCGCCGGACCGAAAGATCTCGATCGTCAGCGCATCGACAAATGGCTATGGCATGCCCGCATGGTGCGCACGCGCACCGATGCCGCGGCGCTCACAACGGCGGGCTTCTTGCGGCTCAATGGCAAGCGCATGACTGCAGCCGCCCATCCCGTGCGGGTCGGCGACGTAGTCACGCTTGCACTCGACCGCTCGGTGCGGGTGCTCCGGGTTGAGGGGATTTGCGGGCGGCGGGGTGGCGCGCCCGCCGCACGTGCGCTTTACCGGGATTTGACAACAAGTTCCGGGACCGGGGCCCGCACCGGGGCAGCCGAGGCCTCTAAGGTTTCGCGGCCCGGCCGGCCCTGACAGTGGCGCGGATTGTGGCGCGCAGGGCGGTTGCGGCCTATCTGCCATTACGTTAGGCAGCGTCCGCTAGAAGTTGTCCGGAGTGGGGAATGACCTACGTCGTCGTCGAAAGCTGCATCAAGTGCAAATACATGGACTGCGTGGAGGTGTGTCCGGTGGACTGCTTCTACGAGGGCGAAAATATGCTCGTCATCCACCCTGACGAGTGCATCGACTGCGGCGTTTGCGAGCCGGAATGCCCGGTCGACGCGATCAAGCCGGACACCGAGCCGGGCCTCGAGAAGTGGTTGGAACTCAACGCCGAATACTCGAAAACCTGGGCCAATATCACGGTCAAGAAAGAGGCCCCGCCCGACGCCAAGGACTGGGAGGGCGTTCCGGACAAATTCAAAAAGTTCTTCTCTCCGAACGCGGGAACCGGCGACTGAGACCCTGGTCCGGTATCCGGCTAGGGACTTCGGGGTAGCGGGCGGCCGGGTCCGTCGAAGAGCGTTAACCGATTCGCGAAAATCGCCGGATTGTGTCCCCGGAATGGCGGGTTTGCACCCCATAAGGCTTTGATTCTGCCGAAAAATGTGCTATATATGTAAAAAATGGACAGGAACGAAGTCGCCACCGATACGCTCCCCATTCGGGAGCCTTATTTTTCGGTGGCCGGGTTCCCCGGTTCCCAGATCAGAGGGCGTGCAATCCACGCGTGAGCAGTGGCAGGAAAATCGCGTCATAAATCGAAGAAAGGGTCAGCCGGCATGAGCCGGGGGCCGAAAAAGTCTGCCGCAGCGCGGCGGACCCCACATGCCTCGCGCGGCCCCGCCCGTGCCGGGGCTCCCGCAGCCAAGATGACCGGTGCCCGCAAAGGGGCCGGTGAAGGAGTCATGCCCGGAATGACCAGCAATAAGAAGACTACCCAACGACAAGGTTTCAAGACCAACGAGTTCATCGTTTACCCGGCCCACGGCGTGGGTCAGATCGTGGCGATCGAGGAACAGGAGGTCGCGGGCGCGAAGCTCGAGCTCTTCGTCATCAATTTTATCAAAGACAAGATGACGCTGCGGGTTCCGACGGCCAAGATCGTGTCGGTGGGCATGCGCAAGCTGGCCGAAGGGCCGCTGGTTAAGCGCGCGCTCGAGACTCTCAAGGGCCGCGCGCGCATCAAGCGCACCATGTGGTCGCGCCGGGCCCAGGAATACGAAGCCAAGATCAATTCCGGCGACATCGTCGCCATCGCCGAGGTCGTGCGCGACCTCTATCGGTCGGAGACCCAGCCCGAGCAGTCTTACTCGGAGCGGCAGCTTTACGAAGCCGCGCTCGACCGGCTCTCGCGTGAGATCGCTGCCGTGCAGCGCGTGACCGAGACCGAGGCGATCAAAGAGATCGAGGCGGCGCTCGCCAAGGGTCCGCGCCGCGGGCCCAAGCCGGCCGAGGAGGGCACTCCGGAAGAGGGTGTCGAGGAAGAAGCAGCGTAAGTCACTGTGTCTCTCCGAACGAAATCAAAAGCCCGGCAGCGATGCCGGGCATTTTGATTTGGTGGCGTGCTAGAAAGACACAACGTCAGTCTTGGCCGGACGCTGCCATGCAGGAAACCGCCGTCACGATGGACCCGCCGCGGACGTTCCGCCGCGTGCCGCTGTTGCCGCATCAGATGACGAGCAAGCTAACCGCACAACGCGATCTGTTCGTGCTCGCGCATGTCGGTATTCCGCGAGTCGACGCGAGCGCGTGGACGCTGCGTATCAGCGGACTGGTGCGCAAGCCGGCCTCGTTCACGTTCGACGAGATCCGGCAAATGCCGAAAATTGAGGTCGAGTCCTTCCATCAATGCGCCGGATATCCGTCAAATCCGACAATCGCCACGCGCAGGGTCGGAAATGTCGTTTGGGGTGGCGTCGATCTCAAGACGCTGCTCGACTCTCTTGGAATTTTGCCTGAAGCACGCTTTCTGTTGTCATACGGGCTCGATCACGGAGAATACGACGGCATCCGTTCGGGCCCATATCTCAAGGATTGCCCGCTCGATCGTCTGCAAGGCGGCGGCATTCTTCTCGCCTACGAGATCAACGGCGAGCCATTGGATGCCGAGCACGGCTTTCCGCTGCGTTTGCTGATACCGGGGTTCTACGGCACCAATTGCGTGAAATGGCTGTCGCGGCTGCATCTCGCAGATGCTCGCGCGGATGGACCCTTCACGACGCTTCTTTACAACGATCCTGACGGGGCCGGTACGCGGCCGGTGTGGCAGGTTGCGCCGGAGTCGGTAATTGTCAGCCCCGCGCCGGAATCTCACGTTGGGCCACGCGACGTTGAAATTTGGGGTTGGGCGTGGGCCGACAGCGGGGTGTCGACAGTCGAAATATCGGTGGACGGTGGGCAAAGCTGGCGCGTTGCGGAGCTTGAGCGGCGAAGCGGTTGGCGCTGGCAGAAGTTCCGCACGATCTGGGATGCCGGTGGCGAAGGGGAGACGGTGTTGATGTCGCGTGCCACCGACCGCCAGGGCAAAATGCAGCCCGCGTCCGATTGGCGCAATTGCGTCTATGGCGTAAAGGTTTCGAGAAGGAGCCACGCCTAAACGCAGCGGTTATTTGCCCCGGCGGTGCGGCGCGGTAAAATGCGGAAAATTCGACCTTTAATGGAGTAAGTAATGACCGCTATCCGCGGCTATGTCGCGCCGACCACTGAAGCCGATGCGCTCGGTGTGCATTCGCTCGACCAGTTCGTCCTCGCCGTTCCTGATGCGGCTGTCGCGCAGGATTTCTACGGCAACTTTGGCCTCGACGTGCGGCGCGACGGTAACGTGCTCGCCATCAAGACCTTCGGTCACGAGCACCGCTGGGGCTCCGTCGTCGAAGGCGTCAAGACCAAGGCGCTGCATCATCTGTCGTTCGGCTGCTATGCGGAGGACCTCCCGCGGCTGAAGGCACGTATCGAGGACCATGGCGTCAAGCTGATTGATCCGCCGCCCGGATTCGAGAGCAACGGCTTTTGGTTCCGCAACCACGAAGGCGTGCTGATCGAGGTCAAGGTAGGCCCCAAGGTGTCGCCTGACAGGAAGTCGGAAAGCCAGTGGATGTCTGTTCCCGCCGGTAAGCCCGGCGCCGGTGTCCGTGCGGCCGCGCCACCGGTTCGCCCGCGCCGCCTCTCGCACGTTCTGATCTTCACGCGGGACGTGTCGGAAGCGATCAAGTTCTACGAGCGCACGCTTGGCTTACGGCTGTCAGACCGCGCCTCCGATCTCGTCGCCTTCATGCACGGCATCCACGGCAGCGACCATCATCTGCTCGCGCTCGTGAAATCGGTCGCGCCCGGCTTCCACCATTGCAGCTGGGACGTTGCCAGCCTGAACGACATCGGCCTCGGCGCCATGCGCATGCACGACAAGGGCTGGACCAAGGGCTGGGGCCTCGGCCGCCACGTGCTGGGCTCAAACTATTTTCACTACGTGCGTGATCCGTGGGGCAGCTTCTCGGAATATTCCTGCGACATCGACTACATTCCGAAGGACGAGCGCTGGCCGGCCGCCGACCACAAGCCGGAGGATTCGTTCTATCTCTGGGGTCCCGACGTTCCGCGCGAGTTCACGATCAACTACGAAGGCGGCGAGAGCTGATTTCGGCTGCTGCGGTCACTCGACCGCCAGCTTTACCTTTTCGCCCGGTTTCACGCGGTCGTGCGCGCCCAATCCATTGAGTACGCGGAAGCGCTCGAGCGAATGGTCTGACGTGCCCATGCGGCGCGCGAGCTTCTCGACGGTGTCGTCGGGCGCGACGGTCACGACCTTCAGGTGCAGCGGCTTCACCTGCTCGCTCTCCTTCAGCGTCATGCGGCGGAAGGTCATCACCGATTCACGGAACGCGCGGTCGGCCTGCTCGGTCCTGTTTTTCGCCGCGAAGATGAAACGGTAGACGTCGCTGCCGAAGCGTACGGCGAAGAGGCGGAACGCCCAGCCGGTGCCGCTCGCGGCCGCGGTTGCTGCAGGGAAGCCGTTGACGGTGAACTCCTCGACGCTGCCCGGATCGACATTTTCCATCCAGCCCGACTTGAGATAATCGGGCAACGGCTGCTCCGCCGGCACGCTCACCACATCCAGCCGCAAAGCTTCATCGCCCCGATCCTTGAGGCCGAGTACTGCCTGTGCGGTGTTGTCGAGCGTGAAGCCGGGTGGTGCCATGAAGCTGAAGCCGAGCTTGGGATGCAGGAAGTGCCGTCCGCGAGCGAAACCTTCGCTCGGGTCCTCGCCATAGACCAAGCCGTCGAGGACGGCGAGATACTCGGTGTGGTCGCGCTCGCCACGGCCGGGGCCGCTGAACTGGCGTGCATTGGCGAGCGCGTTCTTCACGCGCTCGGGCGTTGCCGGATGGCTCGAGAGGAAATCGATGCCGCGCGGCCCGGCACCGTCACTTGCCTTAAGATCCGCGTTGCGCTGCATGTCGGACAGGAATCGCGACGCGCCGTAGGGATCGACACCGGCGCGCGCCGAGATTCCGACGCCGATACCGTCGGCCTCGAACTCCTGCGCCCGCGAGAAGGCGGCGAGCGTTAGCTTCGACTTGGCTAGCGCCAGCGCGCCCACCTGCGGATCGCTAAGCACGTCGCTTACCACATGGCCGATGATCGCGACCTGCCGCGCCTGTTCCTCGCGGATGGCTGCGTGGCGCGCGATCACATGCCCCATCTCATGTGCGAGCA